>JAMOPH010000190.1 GCA_027064665.1 bacterium
AAGGAATACAGTTTTTCCCGGGGGATACCGTGTTAATCTCGCTTCGCCTGTGCGATTTACCGGATATTTGTTCATCTAATTGCGGTTTTTTTCAGTGGAAATTTTTAATAATGCCGCTTTATGGATGCAGTCGTTTCCCCAATCCGTTCACGCCGAACGGCGATAACATTCACGATTTCGTCTATTTTAGGTTCCCAAATATGGGATATAATGAGGGGAAGATATATTTATACGATGTTCACAACGTATTAGTAAACACAATAAATGTCCCGTCCGGCGGAAATGCCATTATAAAAGCCATCTGGGATGGCACCGATATGGACGGCAATCCCGCCCCATCCGGTGTATATCTATATGTAATTGAAGTAGACGGTGAAGTTGTCTGCACTGGCACGGTTACCGTGGCTTATTAGATTCACCATTAGATATTAATAATCCCATTATAAAAAATAAATCTATTGCCCCTGATGGACCCCGCAGTTGTGAGTCAAACATATTCCCTATTAGAATAGCAAAGTATGCCCATATGAACTTTGCGGATAATCCTTTCTTTAGATATAGCGATTTGCCCAGAATATACAGGGTCCATAATAACAAAAATATCCCGATTATACCATCCTCTGCGAGAATTGTTATATAAAAATTATGTAGATGTCTCACTTTTCCGCTCTTTTCATCAATGGGTAGTCCATATTTCTCTGCCTTTTGCAACAAATCCTTTCTGACCTGCAGTTGTCCCGGACCTATCCCGAATATCGGCGATTCCGCAAATGCTAATTTCCCGATTTCCCAAAAACCAAACCGGGATAGCGCCGGAATTTCGGTTTTCCACCCACCAGCGGTTATTGTCCGTATTCTATATCTAATTGTTGGCACAGCAAGCGCCGCCAGAATGAAGATAATAAGCGAAACTGCCAGAACGATGCCTTCTATCTTTTTCCGGGATTTTAGTGTTTCGTAAAATAGTCCGAATAGCAATACAGGAAATGCTATCAAATAACCTCTTGAACCTGTCAGGAAAAATGCCAATATAAATAGAGGAGTTGTCCAGAAGGTCAATTTGCGATAATTCCCGGTAAAAAATGATAATGACAACACGATTATTAACATACTTGCCAGTGCATTGTGATGATGAAAACACCATAGCATCCCCTCAGACCATACTTTTTCCCCGAAAATAATATGAGGTAAAATTCCAGCCGCAGACAACAGACCAATAACTATCAAAATCGCGAATGAATATATATAGATTCTTAGCAATTTATCTATTATAAATCCGTTTGCATATCCTATTGCAAAAGGTATCAGCCAGTTCGCCAGAAAATTTCCAAAAGTCGCCAGACCGGGCACCCTTTCATTCACAAAAATCGCCCTTATACCGATATATCCGACAAAAAGAACCATCGGAAAGGCAATTTTGGTGAATTTTCGGTTCTTCAGTAGATTAGTCCATTGCCCGCAGACAGTCGCTATCCCCAGCCCGATGTATCCAAGCAGATGAGTAAAGGGCAGTCCGGCGGCTGTTATCACTGCCCCGAGCCTATTCAACGCAGTTTGCCAGTTCTTCCCCATCTTAAATTTTTAGTTGCCTCGGTCGTCTCTTTTGGCTAAAATAAAAACAAGAGGCGGCATCTCAAATACATATTTGTTCTTGTGCTGTTTTTTGGTCTGATGGGGTGCGTGAAGGACAAAGAATCCGAGCAATCTGAGAAACTTTATGCCCAATTTGTCCGCCAGCGAGAGAAAATGCGCTACGGCGCAGACTTGCAGATTGACGAGCAGGCGAAATCCACGGCGGAACCATTATGAGATAATTCCCCAATTTCACCTTGCCTTTGCTCCGATTTGCCATTAGTATTTTCCTACTATGGGCGCCGATAGAAAATTGTTCTTGGGCATAGACATCGGCGGGACCAACACCAAAGTCGGTGTGTTTGACCCCGACGGCGAACTGCTCGGTTTTGCCGAGGGCGACACCCCCGCCGAAGGCGGCGTGGAAGCCGAAATGGGGCTTTTAGGCGAGATTTTGGATTTCCTCCAGGTTTCCCCGGAGCAGTTCCACGCAATAGGAGTAGGGGTTCCTGGTCCCGTGGACAAAAGCGGGATAGTTCACAGCCCGCCGAACCTGAAAGGCTGGGGCGTCGTTGACCTCGGGAAAGTCCTGTCCGAGTATCTCAATTTCCCCCGTGAGAAAATCGCCATCGGCAACGATGCAAATTTCGCCGCCCTCGCAGAATACGAGTTCGGGCACGGCAGGGGCGCAGACCCTATGGTTATGCTCACCCTCGGAACCGGCGTCGGCGGCGCGGTCATAATCAACGGCGAACTGCTCACCGGCAGGGATGGTTTTGCCGCAGAACTTGGACACATCGTGATTGACCCCGACGGTCCCCGCTGCGGCTGCGGAAGGCGCGGTTGCGCCGAAGCCCTCATCTCCCACATCGGAATCGTCCGCACCGCCTGGTCCGTCCT
>JAMOPH010000191.1 GCA_027064665.1 bacterium
GCCGTCAGAATCCACACAGGGCTTACCGCCGACTGCACCCAACTTGACATTGACCCCGACACCGGGCTTCTTCTGCAGACCCGCCCGGCGTTCGGCGGCAACATTATGGCGACAATCCTGTGCCCCAACCACAGACCGCAGATGGCTACCGTGCGCCCCCGGGTGATGAAACCCCTTGACCCGGACCCCTCACGGCAGGGCGAGATTATCCGCGAGGATGTCTCCGCAATCCCTCTGCCGAAATCCAGAATCAAAATTCTGGAGAGCGTTGAGGAACTGGGCGAGATGATAAACATCGCCGATGCGGATGTTATAGTTTCCGGCGGGCGAGGGCTTGGCGGTCCCGAGGCATTCAAAATGCTCTTTGAACTCGCAGACCTTCTGGGCGGCGCAGTGGGGGCATCGCGCGCGGCTGTTGACGCCGGATGGATTCCCTATGCCCATCAGGTCGGGCAGACGGGGAAAACTGTCTCGCCGAAACTGTATATTGCCATCGGAATCTCGGGCGCAATTCAGCATCTGGTGGGGATGCAGTCCTCGGACACGATAATCGCAATCAACAAGGACCCCAATGCGCCCATATTTGAGGTCGCCGACTACGGCGTGGTGGGGGATTTGTTTGAGGTCGTGCCGGAGTTGATAAGACAACTAAAGCAAGCGTAGCAGGGTTATCCGCAGGGTTTAGAGGGAAATTCGGCGGGGCATTTTTGGAAAAGTTGCCATTCCAGAAATCGCAGGGCGTCCGAAAAGGGCGCCCTTTTGGTTGGAAAACCCCTCGTTTTCCTACCAATTGTGCCGGTCAGCAAAATACCCTCACTTCCCGGTGCATTTTTCGCACTTATCTGGAAATCACAATCGTTCCGTTGCACAGCACCTCGCCGTCGTGCAAAATTAGATATAGATAAACCCCCTGCGGGAGAGGATTGCCATCGCTGTCTGTGCCGTCCCATCTGCGGCGGGAGATTTCTGTCGGGTCCGCCACCGGTCCAATCCGGGTATGATAGACCTCAACCCCTCGCAGGTCAAATATCACCAACTCGGCAGGATTTTCCGTCATAAACGGATATTCAAACACAGCGAAATCGTTTAGTCCATCTCCGTTGGGAGTGAACGGGTTCGGGCAGACATAGCATCCCCACTCCATCGGCGAGATGAGGACAAATGCAGCGGTGTCGCAGTTCGGCGGGCAGAGGTCAGGCGTGTCGCAGACGGAGACCTCAACCCGGATGCTCTCCCCGGGCGCAAACTGTCCCAGAATTTCGTGGGTGATAAACCGCACCTCCAGCGGGTCCTCGCCGGAAATCTGCACCCTGTCGGTGTAATCCGTGCCGTTGAGGACAAACCGCACCGATGACCTCGCCACGCCGCTTGTGGCATCGGCTATCCGAATCACGATATTCTGCCGATAATCGGTCAGAAGCCTTGAGGTGTCCGGGGAAATCAAAGAAATCTCCGGTGGTGTGTGGTCTATCGCAAACTCCACGCAGAGCAGAGAGTCGACGGGATTGCCGTATATGTCTGCGGCGGAATCAACGCACACCAGCACGATTTCGCCCTCGGGGAATCCCTCCAGCGGCAGATACACTAAAACCGGCGGGCTCCATCTGACCTCCGGCGAACCCACCGTGTAGCGCTCGCCGTTGACCGAAATCACCAGCGAGGATTCCGCCACGCCGTCGGGGTCGTCTATGCGAATCACAACACTCTCCGGGTCGCAGGCGGAGATGGCACCGTCAAAGGGGCGCACAAACTCCACCACAGGTCCATCGCACGCCGGGGTGTAAAACCGCACCGAGACCGCCCCCAGCGAATCCGCAAGCGTGTCGGCAAAATGCGAGGTGTCAATTTCCTCCCAGACCGAATCGCCCTCGCAGTGTGGCACAGTGCTGACGCAGACATTGTGCGCCACCACCCGCCAGACATAACTTTCGCCACACTCCACATTGATTGAAAAGACGGTGTCGGTGATTCCTTCGCCCACGAGCGAATCGCCCAGATACACATCGTAGGTCACGGGTGGGGTTCCCTCCGCCGGATGCCAGACCAACTGCACGGTTCCCGGCGGCAGAGTATCGCCCTCGTGCGGGAAAATCAGTTCGCCGCCGCTCACCGGAACGAAATCCGCCTCAACACGCACCGTGTCCTGCGAGACACATCCGAGATGGTCGGTCACCGCAAGGATATATGTGGTGGTGCTTTCCGGCGCCACAGTGGGGTTCGGTTCGGTGGAGACGGTCTCGCCTGCGGCGGTCCACACGAACGAATACGGCGGTGTGCCGCCGGAGAGGAAAAACATCTCGCCCAGATTCAAACTGTCGCCGGGGCAGAGGATTGCCTCGCCGCAGGGATGGACCGAGAGGTCGCAGGGCAAAATCGCAAAACTCCAGCAGATGTGCAGGACATTGGGCGGGCAGTAGTCCGGGGAGTCCTGCCCCCGCACACAGACCGTAACCGTGTCTCCGGGACCTG
>JAMOPH010000192.1 GCA_027064665.1 bacterium
TGTCGTAGGGGATTATAACAGGATATGTGTCGCCCTGTTTTATTATTCTGAACTTTTCGCCTATCTCTCTAAAAGGGAAATCCAGACCTGTGAGGGATTCGGCGGTTTTACCCAGTATGTCTTCTATGTCAAGGTTGTGAAGGTTCTTCTGTCCCCAGTAGTGAATCTCAAAGTATTTGTGGATTGCCTCAAGGGATGAGAAGTTCTGTTTGAACACGGTGATTATCTCCAGTGCGTCCTGGGCTGTTCTGCGGAGATATCCCGGCGGCAGTTCGGAGGTGTTGAACACAAAGACTTTCCCCATTTCGGGGAGTTTTCCCTCGCGGTTGCAGCGTCCCGCCGCCTGGACAATGGAGTCAATTCCGGCGATGGCGCGGAAAACCACCGGGAAATCAATATCCACGCCTGCCTCCACCAGTTGTGTGCTGACGACCTGAATCGGTTTGCCGGCGGCAAGGATGTCCTTGATTTCCTCAATCGTCTGGCTCCTGTGTTCGGGGCACATAAGCGAGGACAGGTGGTATGTGTTTTCCCCCTCGTCGATGAGGTTGAAAATTTTTCGGGCGTGTTTTCTGGTGTTGAGGATGCACAGCGCCTGCGGATATTTTAAGATGTTTTCCGCTAATTGATCGTCGGGCAGGTCGCCGAGGAACGAAAATTCCACCCGGCGCAGACTTTCGTATAACCGCCGGGGGTTTTTGATAATCCTGTGTTCCGGCGGGATGTCAAGCCCGTTGAACCTGAAATTGGGCTCATCTTTCCGCTGGAGAGCCGGCTGGGTCGCACTGCACAGAACCACCGTGGTGTGGTAGTATTCCGTCAGTTCGCGGATTGCCTCCACGCACGGCTGGAGAAACTCCACGGGAAGCATCTGCACCTCGTCAAGGATGACCACGCTGTTGGCTATGTTGTGGAGTTTTCTGCACCGTGAGGCGCGGTAGTCAAACAGCGACTCAAAAAACTGCACATTGGTGGTGACGATTATCGGGGCGTCCCAGTTTTCGGTGGCAAGTTCATACCGGGTCAGGTCCTCGCCCTCAAGATGCGCTTTTTGAGGGTCAAAATTGGAGTGGTGTTCCACCACGGCGTATCCCAGTTCGCCGAAGGCATCGCGGAAAACCCCGGCGTTCTGCTCAATTATGCTTGTGTAGGGAATCACATATATTATTCGGTCCATTCCGTGTTTTACTGCGTGGTTCAGGGCGAACGCCATAGACGAAAGCGTTTTCCCGCCGCCTGTTGGGACAGTCAGTTCAAATATGCCGGGTTCAAGTTCGGCGGCGCTGAGGCAGGCGTTTAGCACCTCGGCGCGCCGGCGGTTTAGCGGTGTGGGCTCTGCGTTGTCAAAGCGGCGCATATATTGGTCAAATTTTTCTTTCAATTCGGCAAGGGATGGATACTTTCGCAGTTGTGCCTTTTCCGGTTCGGAAAAACTTTCGGCATCAAGTCTGTCGGCGTCAACCAGAGCGGAGAAAATCATTCTGATAAGAAACGCCGCGCCGAAGGCGAACTCCTTTTTCCCCGCCCGATTTTGAAACCACGGGGCGAGTTGTTCGGGGTCTATCTCCGGCAGGGCATCGCCCACCTCCTCCTTCCAGCGGGAGGGGTCGCCGATGTTTTTGATTTCGTTCTCAAGGCGCCAGGAGAGTGCGCTTCTGTCCCCGGCGTGCCGTTTCTTCCCGTTGGGGAGGCCGCTGTGGTGCCCCGCTATTGCGTATGCCAGAATTTTCCCTGCTTGGGGTCCATATCGTTTTATAGATTCAACTGCGCCCACTATTGAATGGTGAACTGACCCACGCCCGGCGCCATTCTGAACAGCGTTTCTGATATACTTTTGAAAATCATCGCTGTATTTTCCTATATCGTGCAGGATTCCTGCGGCATAGCCCCATTTTTCCAGCCCAACTTTGCCACAAAATTGCCAGCATTTTTCGGCTACCTGGGTGAGATGATGATAAATTGACTGGGTTCGCCCGGATTTATCAATCCTTGCCACGAAAAAATCGCTCTTATTCATCCCGATTCCTTTCTTTGTGTGTTTTTTGCTTTGAAATAAAGAATTGAATTTGCCTGTCAAAGTCAAGAAAATTTATTATTTAGCATACGCTAAATGAAAACATAAAATTCTTCCAAAAAATGGAAAGTTTATCCATATAGTATCCAGTTATCGGTTGTTAAATTTGGTTGGATGAGTGGGGTTGTTTTTTTCGGAGATTGGTGAAATTGTTCGGGGCGCACTATCCCAATGCACCAGCGCACATAGCAACACTGCCCCCGGGATGTATTCCGCATTATCCAACCCCAAACACCTGGATACTATGTTAGTAAAGCGGTCACCAAAATTCGGGAAAGCACTTGACAGGTTTTATGAAGAAAATATTTTTTGTGTTCAGTGGGAAACAAATAAAAACGCGTAGGGGGTCATTATGCGAAGGGGAATTGGTGTTTTACTCGC
>JAMOPH010000193.1 GCA_027064665.1 bacterium
TGCAAATGCAGATGAACAAACCCCATATCTCCCCCTGATTGCTCGGATTATCCCACACATTTCAAACTAACGATGGCGCAGTCATCATCAAGGCAATTCTGAAAAGGCGCATATTTCGGGAAAACTACGGCACACGGATGCAGAAAAATCCCGCATCGTCATAAATTCCAACGGAATTGCCGGATGCATCTGCGCCGTGGCGCTATTGCATTGAAACTGGCGGAGTTGGGGAAATCAGTTTACCCGGCAGGAATTTTTTGTTTATTTTACTCTGTGCGCAGGATGGTTTTCACATCGGTGGTGTTTCTGGCGGCGGTGGTTTTCGGCGGCACCAGATTTTACTTCTGCGTGGACAACCGCCTTGGCGGCGCGGGGAAAACTTTTCCGATGCGCCAGAAAAACATTGCGCTGGTGCTTTCCGGCGGCGGCGCCCGGGGATTCGCACAGGTGGGTGTGCTGGAGATTTTAGACAGCCTCGGGATAAAGCCCGACCTTGTCGTCGGGACGAGTATCGGCGCTGTGGTGGGCGGACTGTATGCCGCAGGATACTCCCCCGCAGAAATTGAGAGTCTTGCCCTCGCAATAGACTGGGGGAAACTTTTCTCCGATGCCTCAAAACGCACCCTGCGGTTTCTGACCCAGCGGGAAAGCGAGAAAAATTACTTTTTCACCCTTCGCTTTGCGGCGGGGAGACCGGTTATCCCCTCGGGGTATCTTTCGGCGCAGAAAATTCTGGATATCCTCACCGAACTTACCGCCCCGGCTAATGTCCTCTACGGGGAGAATTTTGATAATCTGCCGGTGCCGTTCCGTGCGGTGGTGACCGATATCCGCACCGGCGAGGCGGTGATAATCCGCCGGGGGAACCTCGCCGAGTCTATGAGGGCGTCCATAAGCGTGCCGCTGATTTTTATGCCCTTCCCTATGGGCAGCCTTCTGTGTGTTGACGGCGGGCTGAAAATGCCCGTGCCGGTTGAGGTCCCCAAAGAGGATGGCTTCAAAAAAATCATCGCCGTCAACACCACCGCCGATTTTCTTCCGCCGGACCAACTCAACGACCCCGCCGATGTGGGCGAACAAGCCACCACGATTATGCAGCAGGACCTGATTGCCCGGGAGAAGGCGATGGCGGATATCTGGATTGAGCCCGATTTGAGGGGAATCCGCTCAACGGATTTCTCGCAGATAAAAAGGGCGATAGAATCGGGCAAAGAGGCGGCACGAAAAATGATTCCTCAACTGATGGACCTTCTGGCGCAACTTTCGGCGGACACCACCTTCTGCGCAGACACAGTTATTTACGACATCGTGGGCAATGCAGATTTTAAGATAGTTCCCGAGACGGTGTCAACGCAACTGCTCAAAAGCGCAGTAAAACGGATTGCCTCGCTGGGGTTTGTGGAGTTTGCGTGTTGCTCGGTGTCCGATTCCGGCGGCAGGACGGTGATAAAAATCTCTGCGAGGGCAAGCGAGCCGTTCTCCGCCGTAAAAATTGCCGGCGACCCCGTCACCCTCTCTGTTCTGGAGAAACTGGATATCCCCACTGTGCGGAGTTTCTCCCTCGGATACAGCGGCGTGAGGGGATTTCTGGACTCGCTGGCAGAATTTGTGCGCAAAAAGGGTTTTTCTGTGGCACGATGGGAGACATCGTTCGTCCGGGAGGACACATTTTTCGCCGTGATGGACATCGGCGAAATTGAGGGGATATCCTTTGTGGGAAACAAATCCACCCGGCGATGGGTTTTGGAGAGCAATATAGGGATTTCGCCGGGGGAGCCGTTCAACATCAGAGAGGTTCGCCGGAGTGTGGAGTCGCTGTATTCAATGAATCTTTTTCAATGGGTGAGTTTTGACCTTGCGCCGGCGGAAAGCGGCTTGGTGGTGATATTCAAGGTGGAGGAAAAACCCAACTATGCCCTGCGGTTCGGAGTGAGATATGACAACATCAACGATGCCGAGGGGGCGCTGGGGTTTTTCAACGACAATCTTTTTGGAACTGCGCTGCGGTTTGGGGTAGAGGGTTTCGGCGGGCGGCGGCAGCAGAAAGTTGAGGTGTCTCTGGGCGCCGACAGAATCTGGAAGACACTTTTTACCGCAAAAATTTCGGCGCACTATTTCCACCGCAAGTTTGACCACTTTGAGAACTTTGAGATAGTGCGCAGCGACTGGATAGAGCAGTGTGGCGGCGCAGTCGCCCTCGGCTTCCAGATAAGCAAAATCGGCAACCTTATGGGGGAGATAAGTTCCCGAAGAATCGGAATCACCCCCGACAGGCGCACCGACACCGTTCAGCACTATGTCGTTCACAAACTTGCGGGCAGACTGACTTTTGACACCTACGACCGTCGCCAGTTCCCCACCGGCGGGCAGTATCTTGCGCTGATGATGGAGACCAGTCAGGATATCCTCGGCGGACAGACCGCATTCACAAAGTATTTCGGACACATAGGGCTG
>JAMOPH010000194.1 GCA_027064665.1 bacterium
AATAATTGACGAATATCTCGCCAAACTCATATCGCACTTCGCCCGGACCGAGGGCTTAATCCTTGACCCGGCATACACCGGCAAGGCGTTCTACGGGATGACCGAACTAATCAAAGGCGGCGATATCCCCAAAAATTCGGTGGTGGTGTTTGTGCACACCGGCGGGATATTCGGGATATTCACCAAGGGGCAGTTTTTCCGGGAACTGTATTTCTCCGGCGCCCGGGTAAAATAGTCCCCTCACAGGCGCCCGAAAACTCTATTTGAGCATACCTTTGAGGTCCTTCGCCAGACTGTCGGCAACGCCGACCATCCACTGCAATCCCTTTTTCATATCGGCGGCGCTGGTGGTGAGCCATCCCTCATAGGTGAGGTCAACATCGTAATATTTCGGGTCAAACTGGACCTTGATTATGCCCTTCTCATAGTTGAAGACAAGGCACCGTTTGAAAAAGTCTGCGGTGAATCCGGTTCGCTCATCACCGTCAAAGACCGTCAGGCGGGCGACGAAAAAGTCCTTACTTTCCCCCGCAGGCGAGATATAGATTGTCTTATCATCACAGTATTTGAGCCCATCCACAGGAATCGCACACAGTTGCTTGGAGTCATCAGCGATATAGTTCAGACCCAGCGAATCCACCTTCGCTTTCAACTGCTCATAGCCCCCGGCGAAGGAAATCGCCGTCAGGACAAGCACGGCAGACGCCAAAATCACTCCAAACCTCATAGGTTCCCCCTTATCTCTTGAAAACTTTGCTTACTTTGTTTAATTTAGATCGTTTATTAGGAAAAATCAATGATGAAAAAAATTTTATTCATATTATCGGCGATCTGGTGGGTTGGGACGCTCTGGTATATTCATCGGAGCGTGGCGGCGCAGGATAAAGTCCCCGTGCCCGATGTTGATATCGTAAAGGTCGGCGGGGAAATTGAAAAGCAGGACTGGTATTCGGTCTACTGGCAGGGGGAGAAAATCGGTTATTCTATGAAATCGGTGCAGAGGACTGCCAGCGGGTATCTAATCAATGACCTTTCGTATATGCGGCTTCCCGTGGGCGGAACCGTGCGGGAGATATATGCCAAATCCCTGCTTACCACCGACTCAACCTTTGCGATAACAAACTTTTCCTTTGACCTCCAGAGCGGCGACTACAACGCCACCGCCGACGGGAGGATTGACGATAACAAAATCTATGTGGTTCTGCGGACGCCGATGTCGGAGGATACAGCAGAGTTTGAGATAGACGGGAAAATTTATCCCTCATCAATGCTTCCGGAACTTTTCGCCGCTGCAAAAAGGGAGCACAAAGAGTTCCCGGGACTTATGACCTTTGACCCGTTCACGGTATCCCGGACGCTGTATGAGGTGGTCTCCCAGCGGCGCACTAAAAAAAGTTTCGGCGGAAAGGAAAGAGATATATGGGTGGTGCAGGTTGAGGCGGAGGGACTTCACAGCAAGATGTGGATATCCGACGACGGCACCCTCTGGATGGAGCGCACCGAAAACGGCTTTATGCAGACAAAAGAATCCCAGGAGGAGGCGCTCAAATTTGACCTGTCCCGCTCGGGGAAACAGGATATCCTCAAGGGATTCGCCATAATGAGTTTCTGGAAGCCAAAGGTTCAGCCGCGGCAGGCAAAATACGCAAAATTCCACCTTGAGGGATTCAAGACCGAACTTCTGGAATTAGAAGATTTCAACCAGAGACTTTCGGGAGATACGCTTGAGGTCTGTGCGGAGGGATTTGAGCCCGGGGCAAAGCCAACCCCTGCGGACACCGCAGAGGAACCGTTTATCCAGTGCCACGACTTGCGGATTGTCAAAAAGGCGCGCGAGATTGCCGGCGCCGAAACCGACACCATCAAAATTCTGGAGCGGATAAATTCGTTCCTCTACGAAAACATTGAGAAGGACTACCAGAGTGCGATTCCGTCGGCGGTGGATATCTTGAAAAAGATGCGCGGGGACTGCAACGAGCACTCCACGCTTTTTGTGACGCTGGCGCGGGCGCTGGGAATTCCGGCAAGAATCAATGTCGGCGTGGTATACCGCGAGGATGGGTATTTTTACTATCACGCGTGGGTTCAGGCGTATGCCGGCGGGCGCTGGCACACCTTTGACCCGACCTTCGGACAGGCGCCCGCTGATGCATCGCATATAAAATTTCTGTCCGGTTCGCTGGACAAGCAGGTGCAGATTCTCCGGCTGGCGGATATCTCAATAAAAGTCCTGGAGGCGGACACGCTATGCCCAAGACGATAAAAATCGCCCTTTTGGGATCAACGGGGTCAATCGGCACGCAGACTTTGGATGTGGTCAGGCATCTGGCGAGCAGGGTGAAAGTTGTGGCGCTTTCTGCCGGGCGCAATGTGGAACTTTTGAGCCGCCAGATTGAGGAGTTCTCCCCGCGGGTTGTGGGAGTTGCCAACTGCGAAGATGTGG
>JAMOPH010000195.1 GCA_027064665.1 bacterium
ACGACGATTTTCTCAGAATTTTTGAAATTTGCAGAAAAAACTTGACGATTCTCAAAAAACCTTTCTTTATTGAAGGGCAAAAGACAAGGAGGAACTATGGAACTGTCTGAGCAGGTTTTTAGGACTATCGTTGAGGAAGCGCAGAAGTCAAAGGGATGGCTGAAATTCATCGGCATAATGATGATTATCGGTGGTGCCTTAGAAGCCCTGAGCATAGTGGGGATTGTAGTGGCGTGGCTGCCAATCTGGGCGGGGGTCATCCTCATACAGGCGGCAAATGCGGCGGAATCTTTTGCCCTGAATTCAGATACTTCAAAATTAGCCGAACTTGCCTCAAAACTTCGCCTTTACTTTACAATTCAGGGGATTTTCATAATAGTAAACATTGCATTTATAATACTTTCAATAATTTTGTATCTGACCTTGGGATTTTCGTGGTATTCTACCTTTATGTCTCGGGAATGGGGGCAGTTCTGAAACAGCGCAAAATTTTCCCTTTGGAGTCGTTCTCCCCGTTGGAGGGGGAACGACTTTTTGTTTGCCAAACCGGGAATTCTGCCTTTATTTTCAAAAATCAAATTTTCAAGGGGGTTGTAGATAATGCGTGGCAGGTTGACAGAACTATCGCTGATTTGCTTGGCTATTTTTGGGGTGTTTTCCGGGGTTTATGCCGACAGGGCTCGTGGAGCGGTGCTGTTTTTGACGATAGGACCGGGCGCACGCCCTGCCGGTATGGGTGAGGCGTTTTGCGCCGTGGCTGACGACCCCACCGCCACATACTGGAACCCGGCAGGGCTGGGAAGATATCCCCTCTCCAGCCGATGGTATGATTTCTCGGTTCCCGAGGAGGGTGTTCAATTTTTCGCCGCAGTAAAAACCCGCCGTGCAGACACGGACTTCCGAAAATACGACCTCTGGGTGGCAACACCAACCTCTCTGTGGCTCAACCGAAAAAACAAATGGATTTCCGAGGAGACCTACACGGTGGATATCCCGGAGGGCATAAATGTCGGGGACTTGGGCGATGTGATCTATGAGTTCGCCGAGACAAAAACCTACGATTCCACATATATCAATAAACTCAAAAGAAAAATTCTGGATTACAACCAGATTCAGGACACGGTTATCCCCAAGGACGCCGAGATAAAGATTCCGTTTCGCTATTTTGTGCCGGACACGATAACCGCCCTCGCCGGCGGCGACAATGTCCTGTGGATAGGGACCACTCACGGGCTTTACAAATATGCCGGCGGAGTTTGGTCAAAGGTCAAAGAGAGAGGTGTGCCTACGGACAAAATCACAGTCCTTGCTGTGGACAACGACGACAATCTCTGGGCTGGCACCGAAAGAGGACTTTTTGTTCGCCGTGGCTCCCGGTGGAGCAAATACACCGTGAGCGATGGTCTCCCCTCAAACAGGATAACCGCCCTCTACCCGATAGAATATCGTAATGTCTGGGTTGGCACCGAAAGAGGTCCTGCACATTTCAGCGGCGCCAGTTGGAAAAAGGATTTTTCCTATGACCCGCCGGATTCCGCCACCTGGGATGACATCGTGGAATATCTGTGCGGAGCCAAAAACCGCCAGCGCAAAATGCTTTTGATTTCAACGCTTCAGGCATACAACAAGACGCCCGAGGGCAACAAGATTCCCGAGCAGGTCAAGGTGCCCTACAATTTGCTTCTGCCCACACCCGTTACCGCCGTATATGTTGACAATCTCAATCGGGTATGGTTTGGAAGCGAACTTGGGGTGGTCCGCCTTGATGGAGACAAATTCAAAGTTTTCGGCTGGCGGGCGGATTCCCTCACGCAGGACATCACTGTTGAACAGTTCGTGGACCAGAAATGGCACGATGTCTCCGAGGAAACACGCAAAAAACTCGTCCAGAAAATAAAAACCTTCGGCTTTCTCAACAACACTAACCTCAAGGCGGGCGATTTTATTGAATATCCCTCAAGTCCGCTCAGCGGAGAGGTCTATGACATTGCTCCGGGATTTCTCAAAAACGATGTTCTCGTCGCCACCGAATATGGACTCTTGAGATATTACCCGAACCTGCGCCAGTTCAGGTATGTGATGTCCGGCGAACTTTCGGACAAAGAGGTCAAAAAAATCATAAACCGTGGCGGAGAGTTCTGGTTCGGAACCTCGGACGAGGTCAAGGTATATTCCAAGGGGAAACCCGGCGTGTCGCTTATGCATGTGCGCTGGCTTCCCGAACTCGCCGAGGACATCTACTACGAATATCTGACCGGCGTTTACTACCTCGAGGGCTGGGGAACAGTCGGCGGGTTTATAACCTTCATCTCGCTGGGCAAAAGCGAACAGACCAGCGAGGTGGGAGAACTTCTGGGGTCCTTCTATTCTTACGAAACTGCGGTCGGCGTGTCCTACGGCGCAAGACTTCTGCCGAACCTCTACGGCGGGCTGAATTTC
>JAMOPH010000196.1 GCA_027064665.1 bacterium
GATATCCACGCCGACGCCCAATATCATTTTCTGCCCTTGTAGAGATTGCCTTCCTCGTAGCGCTTGCGGAGTTTTTTGAGCATATCCTTGGTCATCCGGGCAAGGTCCCACTCGGGCTGCCAGCCCCATTCCTCCCGCGCGACAGAATCATCCACGCTCCGGGGCCAGGAGTCAGCAATCTCCTGCCGGTAGTCGGGCTTGAAGTCGTATTCAAAGTTGGGGATGTGCTTTTTGATTTCCTCAGCCAGTTCCCCGGCGGAAAAACTCATTGACCCCACATTGAAATCGCAGTGGTGTTTCAGGCGCGAGAAATCCGCCTCGGCAAGTTGAATTGTGGCTTTTATGCAGTCGGGCATATACATCATCGGAAGTCTTGTGTCCGGGCGGACGAAGAATGTATAGCGCCCCTCCTCAATAGCCTTGTAGAACACCTCAACGGCGTAATCGGTGGTGCCGCCGCCGGGAAGGGTTTCTGCCGAGATTATGCCGGGGTATCTGAGCCCGCGCACATCAACGCCGTATTTCAGAACATAGTAGTCGCCCAATCGCTCCCCGACGACCTTGGTGATTCCATACATCGTGGTGGGGCGCAAAATCGTGTCGTTGGGGGTGTTCTCCTTGGGGGTGTCCGGTCCGAAAGCGGCAATTGATGAGGGGATTATCACACGCGTGAGTTTGTAGTCCACGGCGGCGTTGAGGACATTGAGCGTCCCGCCGACATTGACCTCCCAGCATTTTTGGGGATTTTTCTCGCCGGTCGCCGAAAGTATCGCCGCCATATGGAATATCGTGTCTATCTTATGCTTGCGGATTATGACATCCAACGATGCCCGCTGGGTGACATCAACATAGTAGAACGGACCTGACTGGACCACCTCGGAGTCTGGAATCTCGCGGATATCTGCCGCGACCACATTTTCGGCGCCGTAGCGCTCCCGCAGCGCCATCGTCAACTCGCTCCCAATCTGCCCCAGCGCTCCGGTCACAAGGATATTTTTCATCTCCCCTTTCATTTTGGCTCCTTATGAGAGTTTTTCTAAATGATAATCCCACCGCTCCCTGAAAACAAGGCATTTCCCGGCATCGCGCCTATTTTACCACCACAATTTTCCTCGCAAGTCGTTCGCCGTTTGTGTTCACCACAGCCCAGTAGATTCCGCTGTTCAGCGGGGCGCCGTCAATCCTTATCTGGCGGGTGTTCGGCGCAATATCTTTGTGCAGAACCATTTTTCCGCTCAAATCATATATCTCCAGCGATTTTGCCGCAGTTCCGCCGGGCAGAGTAATCACGCAGGTGGAGTTGAACGGGTTTGGATGGACGCCGATTTCCGGGTGGGTGGGCAGGGATGCCGTCTCCCCCACCGCCGCGGTGGTTCCCGTCAGCGTGCTCTGCCAGGTGACGGAAATTTCGTCAAGGAAAAAGCCCCGCTCGTGGTCCTCGCCGTCGGAGGTGAAGTTGAACGCAATCTGAATGTGGCTCCCCGGCGGATAGGGGATGTCATAACTCCATTGTGTCCATCCGGTCTCAAACAGAATCGGCAGGGCGCCGCCGGAACCCACATAGTCAAGATGGGTTGAGTCGCGCGTGTCAAGGTTAATCGCCCAGATATGAAGCCCATCGGCGCCGTAGGTGGTGACAAAATACCGCATCCAGAAATTCAGTCGCGCATCCTCGCCAATTATGATTGTGTCGGAGACCAGCCAGTCGTCGGCGTCGCCGGGATAAGTTCCCGCATCGGTGCCGCACCAGTAACTGCGCCCGCCCGAATGATACTCCTCATCGGTGACCCGCCAGTGTCCGCCGGCGTCAAAAAGCGGTGTGCCCTCGGCGTCATCGTAGAATTTCCCTGCGCCCACCGAGACCCAGAATGTGTCCTCGCCGCAGTCGCCGAAGACAAACGCCATCGGGACGACTCCGGTCTCCATCGCCGCCGGAACTGTGACCTCGCCCAGTTCCACCGAGGATGTCCCCGCCGGCAGGACGGCGCTCACACTGCCCGAAAATCCCATCTCGTCGCAGGCGAACTCAATCTCGCCGTCAAACTGCGCCGGGGAGTTGTTCTCAACCGTGGCGTAGGCGGTGTATGTCTCCCCCGCCTGGATGCAATCGCCGACGGACTCGCCCTGAAAATACATCGCAATCACCCTCATCTGCGGCTTTGCCGCCACAAGCGCAAAACTGATTGGGAAGGTGTCTGTGCTGCAGGTGCAGTTGAGCGTGCCCCGAAGCACAGCGCCGTTTTGCAGGGTGTCGTCGGCGGTGATGACCAGACCGAGGGTGAAGGTATCCCCGACGGCGCAGGTCTCCGGCGAGTAGAGGACCTCATCCACCGTGGCGCCGGAAATTGTCGGCGAGAACTCCGGTACGCAGGATTCCGTCCCGCAGTTGCGCAGATAGAACAATATTGTGTCGGTGGCGCCGGGCTTT
>JAMOPH010000197.1 GCA_027064665.1 bacterium
CTCAATTATGTTTTCTGCTGGGCGGGAGACTGCCCCGCCCCTGACAATCGGCACTATGCAGTATGCACAACGCCTGTCGCAGCCGTCCTGAATTTTGAGGTTCGCGCGGGTGCGGGATATCCCTTTCCCCTCGGTCAGGACAAACTGCCCGTCGGTGCGGATTTCCTCTGGGGGGATATCCCCGCCGGAATGCCCGCTCCCCGACTTCAAAAACTGCGGGATTGCATATCTAAACCTCGGCGGAACGACAATCACTTCCTCGTCAAGCCTGATGAGGCGCTTCAGAAGGGCGCTGGCGGTGCAGCCGGTGATGAGAATTTTTGCGGCGGGGTTTTCCCGCCGGACACGGTGCACAAATTGCCGAACCTTCTGGTCGGCGCGCGCGGTCACCGTGCACCCGTTGACTATAACCACATCCGATTCGCGCCAGTCAGCACGAACCCAGCCGGAATCTAACAGCCTCTCGCCTATTATATCTCCCTCGTGCTGATTGAGGCGGCAGCCGAAATTTTTTATGTAAAACCGCACACTCATATTCTTCCCCCGTGTATTGCCTGTGCAATACTTTCTCCCCGCGGAAGAAAGTGGTTTGCCGAAGGCAAACCGGATGAGGGCTCTTTCTCCAAATAATCCTTTGAAACCTCGCAGGCAAAAGGTATTTTGTTTCTCATCGGCAAACTGAAAGGGGGCAAAATGGCGCTGCTTGTGGTCGGCTCAGTTGCGCTGGATACTGTATACACGCCGAAGGGCGAACTCAAGGAAGGTCTCGGTGGCTCGGCAAGTTATTTCTCAATGGCGGCGAGTCTGTTCGCTCCGGTTCATCTGGTGGGGGTTGTGGGAAAGGATTTTCCCGCAGAGCACATTGAGAGGTTCAAAGTCAGGGGGATTGACCTTGATGGGCTCTATGTCGCCAACGGCAAGACTTTCCGCTGGCACGGGCGCTATGATGAGGATTTCGGCGACCCGGAGACACTTCTGACCGAACTCAATGTCTTCGCCGATTTTTCCCCGAACCTACCGCCCAGATACCGCTCAATTCCTTATGTATTTTTGGGCAATATCCATCCTGCGTTGCAGTTGCAGGTGCTGGAGCAGATGGAATCGCCGAAACTTGTCGCCGCAGACACAATGAATTTCTGGATTGAGCGCGAGCGGGACAAACTCCTTGAGGTCCTCAGGCGAATTGATATGCTGGTGATAAACGAACTTGAGGTGCGCCTTCTGACCGGTGTGAGGTCGGTTCTGGCGGGAGCGCGCAGAATTCAACAGATGGGTCCGAAAAATGTGGTGGTCAAGCGCGGGGCGTATGGTTCTTTTGCCCTGTTCGGCGAGGATATCTTCATCGCGCCGGCATACCCCACACTTGATGTTATGGACCCCACAGGGGCGGGGGATTCCTTCGCCGGCGGAATGATGGGCTATATCGCCAGTTGCGACGACCTGTCCCCCGAAACCCTCAGGATGGGCATAATTTACGGGACGCTGGTGGCAAGTTTCAATGTTGAGGGGTTCTCAATCCACAAGTTGGAGCAGATAACCCGCGAGCAGGTGGACAGTCGCCTTGAGGAATTCCGCAAGATGACCAGATTTTGATGGGATTTACTCCCAGCGGAGTGCCTCAACGGGGTGGAGTTTTGCGGCGCGCCGCGCGGGGAAATATCCGAAAATTATCCCCGCCGCAACGGAGAACACCAGCCCGAACGCCACAACCGTCGGATGGAGCGAGGCCTCAAATGGAAGGGCGCCCCTGATGGCGAAAATTATCCCGTAAAGTGCCACAAGCCCTATCGCTCCGCCTATCAATGATAGCAGCGCCGACTCAATCACAAATTGGAACAAAATCACTTTCGGCACGGCGCCGCACGCCTTGCGCACCCCGATTTCCTTCGTCCTTTCGGTCACCGAGACGAACATAACATTCATAATCCCTATTCCTGCCACCAGCAGACTCATCAGGGCAATTCCCACCACCACGGCGGAAACCGACGCCAGAATTGTGTTCAAAAATTTTAGCATCATATCTGCGGTGAAGAAATCAAAGTTGTCGGGGTCGGAGGTTTTGAGTTTGCGCAGGCGCCTGAGCACCGAACGAACCTCTTCCATCGCCTGCTGGTATTTGCCCCTTCTGGCTTTGACCATATATGTGAGTCCCCATCTTCCGCGCCAGTGGTGAAGCGCCGTGGTCACAGGAACCATAACGAAGTTGTCCTGGTCCTCGCCCATAACCTTGCCCATTTTCTCGTATATCCCGATGACTGTGAAGGGAATTCCCTCAACTTTGAGTTTTCTGCCGATGGGGTTTGAGTTATTAAACAGTTCGCGGACCACTGTCTCGCCCACGACGCAGACATATCTTTTGCGCTGGATATCGCTGTCGGTGAAGAAGCGCCCGGCGGTAAGGTGAGTGGCGATGATTTTTGCATAA
>JAMOPH010000198.1 GCA_027064665.1 bacterium
CGGCACCTCGGACGGCGGGTTTACCACCGAATCCTTTGATTTCTATCAGGACTGGGAATGGGGCACGCCGACCTTCGGACCGTCATCGGTGCCCTATGGTGCCAACTGCTGGGGAACGCAACTGGCGAGCAACTACCACGACAGTTCGCAGTCAAGGCTGAAAAGCCCCGAAATCACAATTCCCGCCGACGGCGACGCCGCATACCTTGTGATTCTGCACTGGTATCGTATGCAGGCGGCGGATATCCCCCGCAAACACGACGGCGCAAATGTCAAAATCTCCGTGGACGGCGGCGCACCGTTTGTGGTCTTCCCGCAGAGCGGATATCAAGGCGGTGCTTCGCAGTATAACAGATTTATCCCGTATCAGCCCATTTTCGGCGACACCCTTTATGATTTCTGGCACCAAGATTGTTTCAACCTCACCCCGTGGATTGGGCACAGCATCCGCATTTACTTTGACTTTGGAAGTTCCTCACGCAACACCGAGGCAGGATGGTATATCAACACGGCGAAGGTGTTTAATATCCTGCCATCGGGCATTGAGACCGAAAACACGGCACAGGTTCCACAGGGTCTGGTCATCAATGCGGCGCCAAATCCGTTCAATTCCGCCTGCCGGATAGACGCACCGCAGGGGGCGAAGGTCAGCATATACGATATCCGGGGGCGCAAGGTCTGCGAATTCCCGCAGAACGACGGGAAAGCCGCAGAACTAATCTGGTCGCCCGGAAAGGATGTCCCCGCAGGGATTTATCTAATCAAAGCCACCTCGCAGAACCAGACAGCAACCGTCCGGGTTATCTATCTCAAATAGCACCGGGGACAGATTGATTTTTGCAAAGTCCGGCGGGACAAATTTACCGTATCCGTGGCGCACTCGCCGACATCACGATAACAGGTGCCGTGAGAAAATCGCGGGGACATTTCTGGGAACCGTCGGCATATCGGTCAGGGTTCGCCGACATACAATAGACACAGGCGCCGGACTGCACAAAACCACCTGAACCCGACTCTCGCACAGCCCCCAATTCTTGTTTTCCCCGCATAAAAAGCCCCCGACCTATCAGCCGGGGGCTTGGATTTTCCGCATCAGCGGGTATCACTTGATGAGCAGGAGTTTTGCGGTTTCGGTTCTGCCGGCGACTTTGAGTTTGGCGAAGTAAACTCCGGAACCCAGTCCGTCAGCGCTCCAGACAGCCACATAATGACCGGCGGACAGGTTGCCGTCAACGAGGGTGGCGACAGTATGCCCGAGGACATCAACGACTTCCAGTTTCACCTCGCCGGCGGCGGGCACCACAAATTCAATGGCGGTTGAGGAGTTGAACGGGTTCGGGCGTGCACCCAGAATCCTGACCGCAACCGGCAGTTTGGCGTGCTCCTCAATACCGGCACTCGTTCTCTGGAGGTAGATATCGTGCTCGGCACCATCGGACGGCGTGATGATATCCCACTCGCCCTGCGGCTCATACAGAGGTCTGTCGGCAATCAGCCTGTAAACTCCCTCGGCGACATTGGGTATTTCGTAGGTGCCGTCGTAGAGCGAGATGCCGGCATACTTTATATCACCGCTGGTCGGGTCGGTCAGATACACCGGCACACCCCTCATCTCCACATACATTGAGTCAATGCTGGTGTAAACCACGCCACTGACCGAATACGGACCCATATCGCTGGATGCCGGCTGGAGCGTGACATCAAGGTCTGTGATATCGGTGCCGGAGACTGTGATTGTGTCGGCGCTCTGCCAGTCAGCCACGCCGCCCCAATACTGCGGCAGATAGCCCGGACGGAACACAATCATCCAGTAAGTGCCGTCTTTAATCGGGCAGGAGAACGAACCGTCGGCGCCCGTGATTCCGGCGGACACGCTGAACTCTTCTTCATCATCGTCGCCGTCGGACTCGGTGGAGACGAACACCACAAACGCATCCCTTACTGCGCCCTCCGGTCCGACCACGGTTCCGCTGGCGTTGTGGGAGGCAAGCGCCCTCATCAGCAACTCGCCAATCCGGAAATCGCAGTAAATCGTGTCCGGTGCGAACTCATCCACAACCACAGGGTCAGCATCCAGCGGGTAGAAGTGCCCATCCCAGAACACCACCGGATAAGGATGAGTGGGCGGAGTAATCATTGCCACGGCATAAACTCCCATTCCGACCTCAACCTCATAATGCCCGTCAACATCGGTCGTTGTATAAACCACTCTGCCGAAGTCCTCCGGATACAGCCAGTCATACCATCCGTGGATATACGGGTAGACAATCACAGTGGCGCCCTCAATGGGCTCACCGGTGGAGGTATCCACAACAGTTCCGGCGATAATTCTTCTGACCGGCGGCTCAACAAAGAATCCGCAATGGTCCATCGCATAGTTGGGCATAACCTCATCAGGCATAAGGTCGTAGGTGTAATCGG
>JAMOPH010000199.1 GCA_027064665.1 bacterium
GCCGATGCAGGTCCCGCGCCAGGAGACAATCCCCGAGGTCCTCGCAGAACTGATAAGCAGTTTCTACGCCGCCGACCCGGATATCCCGCCCGAGATTTTTGTGCAGGAAAAGCCCGAATCCGCCGAGGAACTTGAACAGTTTTTGTCCACGAAACGGGGAAAGCGGGTCCACATTAAAGTGCCCGAGCGAGGCACGAAATACCAGACAATCGCCCTCGCCCGCCGCAACGCCGAACTTCTGCACACCGAACTGCTCCTGCAGAAAAAGAAGCGGGCGGTTTCATACGCCGTGTCGGAACTGGAACAGTTGCTCAAACTTCCGCGCACCCCGCTGGTGATTGAGGGATTTGACATCTCAAATTTCGGGGCGAAGACTGTGGTGGCGTCAATGGTGCGGTTCCACAACGGCAAGCCCGCAAAATCCGAATACCGGCACTATCGGATAAAGACTGTTGAGGGGCAGGACGATTTCGCCTCAATGCGGGAGGTGGTCTATCGGCGCTACCGCCGCCTTTTGGACGAGCAGCGCCCCCTGCCCGATTTGATTCTGATTGACGGCGGGAAAGGGCAACTTTCCGCGGCGCAGGAGTCTCTGGCGCAGTTGGGACTGTGGGGAAAAATCCCGGTCATCGCGCTCGCCAAGCGGTTAGATGAGGTCTATATTCCCGGCAATCCCGACCCGATAAGCCTTCCCAAGGATTCGTCCGCACTGCGGCTGATTCAGCGCGTCCGCGATGAGGCGCACCGGTTCGCGATAACATACTCCCGCAGGGTCCACCAGAGGAAAAACCTCGCCCTGCTTCTGACGCAGGTTGAGGGAATCGGTCCCGCCCGCGCCGAAACACTTTTGAAGACCTTCGGCTCGGTTGAGGAAATCCTGAGGCATTCCGCCGAGCAAATCCGCGAAAAGACCAGAATCCCCCTCGCGACGGCGGAAAGACTGTTGGAGTTTCTGAGGGAACACGCCGCAGAGGACAAAAAAGATATATAACTCCCCCGGGCAGGCACCATAAAATCTTGACTATTGCTCCGAAAATGCGTTTTTGTGATTGGAACGGTGGAAAAGGGGATGGTATGGAGCATTTGACATTCAAGCAGTTGGCGCAGAAAGTTCTTGAGGAGGAGCGCCGCCCCCTCACGGCGCAGGAGATATGGGAAATCGCAGTCAAAAAAGGATACGATAAACTGTGTAAAGTTAAGGGAAAAGCACCGTGGAGAGCCATCGGTCCTCACATTGGTCGGGATATTAAATACAATCCCGACACGCCCTTTGTAAAAGTTGATTCTAAACCAGTGAAATTCTTTCTAAAATATCTTGTTTCCGAGGGGGAGTTGAGGGAAATTGAGTCAAAGGGCGCGGGCGAGGTCGCCCCTCTGAAAAAGACCAAATATAAAGAAAGGGAACTGCATCCGTTTCTGGCGTATTTTGCCCACACATTTATGGGCGCCTACACCAAAACCATACTGCACGAGAAATCGGGAAGGCGGAAATACACCCAGTGGCTTCACCCCGATATGGTCGGAGTGCATTTCCCCATTGAGGAGTGGGAGACCGAGGTAATTGATTTTGCCCGGGAGACCGGCTCTCCGGCGGTGACTTTATATTCCTTTGAAATCAAAAAGGAACTCGGCTTTTCCAATTTGAGGGAATCGTTTTTCCAGACGGTGTCCAATTCCTCGTGGGCGAATGAGGGATATCTGGTCGCCGCCGATATAGAAGAGGACCCGGAATTCCGCGCGGAACTCAAAAGGCTCTCGGACGCCTTCGGAATAGGGATTATCAAATTAGATATAACCGACCCGGATTCTTCCGAAATTATATTCCCCGCCCGGCACAAAAACCAGATAGACTGGGACACGCTGAACAAACTCGCCCGTGAAAACCCCAATGCCAGAGAATTTCTGCGCAGGATAACCGTGGACCTTGCCACCAAGGAAATCCGCCGGGAGAAATACGATAAAGTCCCCGACTACGAGAAATTAGTTGAGTTGGGGAAGAAAATGGCGGAATAAGTGAGCGTTTTGCGCCTCTCCCTTTCCGTTCGGGGGGAGGTGCCCTGATGAACTCAGGGCGGATAAAAGGCGCAGATTATCTCACCCGGCTTCCCGGCGGAACCTCGCGGTCAACGGTCAACACAGACACCGTTTTGCCGTCGTCGGCAGCGAGAAGCATTCCCTGGCTTTCGTATCCGCGGATTTTGGCGGGCTTGAGGTTCGCCACAACTATTATGTGCTTGCCCACCAACTCCTCGGGCTTATACCACTGCGCCAGTCCCGCCACTAAATTGCGCTTTTCCGTGCCGATATCCACTTCCAAAAGCAGAAGTTTGTCGGCGTTGGGCGCCTTTTTCGCCGAAAGGACTTTTCCCACCACCAACTTCGCCCGGAAAAGTTCGTCAATCGTGATGATTCCCTCGGCG
>JAMOPH010000200.1 GCA_027064665.1 bacterium
TGGGATTTCGTCTCGGTGTCCAAAAAGCACAAAATTCTTGCCCTGCCCATAATCCGTGGGATGGTGAATCTGGTGGAGATGCTCTACTGGGGCATAAAGACCCTTGAACTTTCAGCGCACATAGTTTCTGGCGAAAAGTCCGACAATGTCTCCGCTGGCGCAAAAATCTGGTCGGCGGTGTCGCTGATTCTGGGGCTGGGGATTGCGATTGTGGTGTTTGCGTATTTCCCGCTGTGGGTCGGCTCGGCGATGGGATTCCGGGAAAACCCGCTGATGTTCAACATAACCGCCGGAGTGGTCAGGGTCGCCCTCTTTCTCGGATACCTGTATGCCATCTCGCTGATGAAGGACATAAAGAGGCTTTTCCGCTACCACGGCGCCGAACACAAGACGATTTTCGCCTTTGAGAACAACGAACCGCTCACGGTTGACCGAATTCAAAAATACTCAACCTTCCATCCCCGGTGCGGGACGAGTTTTCTGTTGATTGTCGCCTTCGCTGCAATCGTGTTTTTCGCAGTGGTGGATGGGATAATCTACGCCGTCTGGGGATTTGCGCCGAAACCTATGGTGAGACTGCCGATACATCTTCTTCTGGTGCCAGTTCTGGCGGGGGTCGCCTATGAACTTCTCAAACTCTCCGATAAATTCTCCCGGTCAAGTTGGATAGGCAAAATTTTGGTTGCGCCGGGGCTGTGGCTTCAACATATAACCACTCAACCCCCGGACGATTCTATGATTGAGGTTGCGGTGGCGTCGCTGATGGACTCAATCAAAAACATAGGTATCTCCGATGTAGGCGGACAAACGAGGAAGGAGTTTGCAAGATGAAATCCGGCAGACCACTTTATGTGGCGTTTTTGTGGCATATGCATCAGCCGTGGTATCTGTGGAACCGTGAGGGCGAGGCATCTATGCCGTGGGCGAGACTTCACGCCCTGAAGGACTACTACGATATGCCAAAACTCGCCGTGGATATGGGAATCCCTGTCACTTTCAACTATGTCCCGTCGCTTTTGAGGCAGATTGAACTGATGGCGGAGGGCAAATGCTCCGACCCATACTGGAAAGCCCTCTTGCTTGAGATGGACGATATGGACGAAAGCCAACTCAATCTGGTTATCACCCAATTTTTCAATGTGAACTACGCCAATTATATAAAGGTCTCCCCGCGGTATTCCGAACTTTACGCCAAGCGGGGGAAAACCTATAGTTGGCGGATGTTCTCCCCGCAGGATATCAGAGACCTTCAGGTTCATTTTCTTCTGGCGTGGTTCGGCGAAAGCCTCAAAGAACACCCCGAGGTCAAGCGCCTGATAATAAAGGACGAAAATTACACGATTGAGGAAAAGCACTTTTTGATTGATGTGGCTAATCAGCGGATAAAAGAAATCATCCCGTATTTGAAATCCATCTGGGGCGAGGGCAGGGTCGCCCTGACTTTCTCGCCGTATTATCATCCAATTCTGCCGCTTTTGTGCGATGTATCGCTGGCAAAGGCGGCGAATCCGACGGCATCTCTGCCGAGAAAACCGTTTGTGTATCCCGCCGATGCCGTCCGACATATAGAGCAGGGAATTGAATATTTTGAGGAGAAATTCGGGAGAAAGCCTGTGGGTATGTGGCCTCCCGAGGGCAGTGTCGCCGATGAAATTCTGTCAATCCTGATAAATGCAGGGGTGGAATACTCCTTCACCGATGAGGATATTCTGCGCAAGTCCATAGAAATCTCCACCGGCGAACCCGCAGACCTGACGCCGAAAAAACTCTATTCCCCATACAGGTTTCTCCGAGGCGGGAAACAGATTTTCTTTTTCTTCCGCGACAAAAAACTTTCCGACAAAATCGGCTTTGAGTATCATCGCTGGAACGATGACGACGCCGCAGTGGGGGATTTTGTCGCCTCGCTCAACAGAATCCGCGATGCCCTCCCCGACGACGACCGAGACTATGTGGTCTCCATCATCCTTGACGGCGAGAACGCTTGGGAATACTACCGCCACAACGGAAAGCCGTTTTTGACCAAACTATATTCTGCCCTTTTAGAAAATCCCGATTTTGAGCCGATAACCTTTGAGGAGTATCTTGCTCTTGCGGGCGATGCGCCGATTTTGGAGCGCCTCGCCCCCGGCTCGTGGATAAATGCGGATTTTTCCACCTGGTGCGGCTCCCCCGAGAAAAACCGCGCCTGGGAACTTTTAGCCGACGCCCGCAACACCTTCCAGATGAATATGGAAAACCTCACCCCGAAACTTCAGGAGACGATTATGCACTACCTTATGGTCGCCGAGGGCTCCGACTGGTTCTGGTGGTTCGGCGACACAAACTACACCCCATACATTGACTACTTTGACGCCCTGTTCAGACATCAACTCCGCCGCGTCTACGAACTGATGGATATGACTCCGCCCGCAGAACTT
>JAMOPH010000201.1 GCA_027064665.1 bacterium
AAAGTTTTCGGCGACCTTTTTCTCAAAGTCGTCAAGGTCAAAGTTCGGGATTGAGTGAACGACGCGGTGTGTCGGCAGGACCACAAGCCCGGGGTCATCCATATTGACGAATGTCATCATTCGGTTGCGGAAAGTCTCTGTGGCGCCGGGTTCAGGCTCAAGACCTTTTTTCTCGCACTCCTGCCAGTAGTTGACCGCGGTCTCGTATCTGTGATGCCCATCGGCGATAAACAGCGTTTTGTCCTCCATATTTTTCTGCACCTGCGCGATGATTTCCGGGTCGTCCACGCGCCACATCTTGTGGGTGTTGCCGAACCAGTCTTTGGCGACTATGTCAGGCTCGCGCCCTTCTATTGCCTTCTCAAGAATCTGGTCAGTTTTCCGCTCGGGGTCGGAATACAGCATAAAGATGTGTCCGACCTGCGCGCGGATGTGCCGGGTGAGGTTTAGCCTGTCGGCTTTGGGACCGGCAAGAGTTTTCTCGTGCGCTTTGACGCCCTTGCCGGGGGGTTCAAGTTCGGCGAGGGCAACAAATCCCTTGCGAACCACAGGCTTGCCGTCAACCTCAAACTCCTGATGATACACATAAATTGCCGGCTTTTCGTCCTCAACGAACACGCCGTCCTCGCGCCAGCAGTTGAGATACCCCGCCGCGCGGACATAGTAGTTGTGATATTCGTCGTCGCTGGCGAACTTTTTGCCCAGCACGATGCGCACAAAATTTTTCGGATGGCGGCGGTAGTATTCCTCCTGCATCTCTGGTGTGATTTTGTCGTAGGGCTGGGTCACAAGGTCGGTGATGTCCCTGCCGAATTTCTCCGGCGAATACCTCACGCCCCTGAACGGATGAATTTTTGCCATAGTGCCCCTCCGGTTATTTGCTGTGAATTTCAAATCAAGTAAAATCGTGTTGATTCCAAAGCAAGGAAAAAGTATTTTTGTGAGGGGCTTTTTGAAAAGGCAACTCAACAACCACACAGGGGGAACGCTATGGACGACAAACTTCTTTCCGCGGCAGAAATTGTGGTCAAAAAGTGTATGGGGGTAAAGCCCGACGAGACCGTTCTGGTGGTCACCGACCATTTAGAGAGGGAAATCGGGCAGGCGATATACGAGGTCGCCCGGCAGGTGGCGAAAGAGGCGCTGTATCTGGAGATGATTCCGCGGGAGAACCACGGCGAGGAACCGCCCGCGCCGGTGGCGAAAATTATGCAGGAAGTTGATGTCGTGATTGCGCCCACATTCCGGTCGCTGTCGCACACCGATGCCCGCCGTGCCGCAAGCGCAAAGGGGGTCAGAATCGCGTCAATGCCCGGGATACTGCGGGAGACCTTTGTCCGCGCGATGAATGTGAACTACGACCAGATAGCCGAACTTTCGCAAAAACTTGCCGCTATGCTGACCGAGGCGAAAACCGCCCGCGTTATCACCGACCACGGGACGGATATCGTGATGTCGCTTGAGGGGCGCAAGGGACACGCGGACACCGGGATTTACACCGAGCCGGGGGCGTTCGGGAATCTTCCCGCCGGCGAGGGGTATATCTCGCCCGCAGAGGGCACCGCCAACGGCGTAATCGTGGTTGACGGTGCAATTGGCGACACCGGTGTGCTCTCGTCCGATGACTACATCACAATCCGTGTGCGAGACGGTTTCGCCGAGGAAATTGACGGCGGACGCGCGGCAACATATCTTTCGGGCTTGCTGGCGACCCAGCCCCGCGAGGCGCGCAATATCGCAGAGTTGGGAATTGGCACAAATCCTGCAGCGCGGCTGTGCGGCAATATCCTTGAGGACGAAAAAGTCTTAGGCACGGTGCACATTGCGCTGGGCGACAACGCCTCAATGGGCGGGAATGTCACCGCGCCGGTTCATCTGGATGGGATAATTCTGGCGCCCACTTTGTATCTTGACGGGAAGATGATTATGGAGCGCGGAAAGTTGAAAGTCTAACCGGGCAGGTTGAGGGGGCACTGCGAAATTAGAAAGCCGGCGGGAACCAAATCTCGTCGGCTTTTGCCTGCGGAATCTGTGGACTGCGGGGCAATGGTTGACATACGGGGTCGTTCCCACATTTATTTACGAAGATGAATAATCGCACGGTTGCAAAATGACTGGCACAGAAATTCCCAACAACGCCACAGCGGAGCGGATTGAGGAATTGCAGGCGCTCTTGCGCACTCTCTCGGTGCCGTTTTCCCCCGGCGATAAAATCGGCATCAAACTCCACTGGGGAGAGCGGGGAAATACAAGTTTTCTGCCGCCGCAGTATGCCCGCGAGATTGTGCGGTGGCTAAAAGATTTGGGTATGCGCCCTTTCGTGTTTGACACGACCGTTCTATACTCCGGCGGAAGGCGCAACGGGCTGGATTCCCTTGCCACCGCCGCTATGCACGGATACACTCCCGAATAT
>JAMOPH010000202.1 GCA_027064665.1 bacterium
ACAAAAACCAACGCAACTGTCGCTCTGCGCATCATCCCCCCTCCTTATTTGATTGATGGACAAGCGATTATAATCGCACATTCTTTTGCGAGCGATTAAAATCGCTCGCTGAAATTTTCCTAAACCTGACTTCCGGTCGGGTTTCTTCCCTCTCAGCGAGGTATTTCAATACCTCACAATGTTCGACATCGGGTTTCATCCCAATGGAAAATCTTTGCCACATATCAACGGTTCGGCTTATGTCTTCTACTTTTTCATTTTATTGTTTTTCCCCTCTTGGACAAGTGAAATTACACATTATTTTGGCGAGCGATTAAAATCACTCGCTGAACCTTTTTCCAAACCCGACTTCCGGTCAGGTTTCTTTTCCCTCAGCGAGGCATTTTAATGCCTCGCGATATTCAATTCGGCATCAATCTTCATCCCGATGAAGAAATTCAGCGAGGTATTTTAATACCTCGCACCATTCGGCAACATTAAATTTATCTTTAATCCCAAATGACAGAAAGGTTAGTTAAAACGCCCGGGTCCTCACTCCCACTCAATAGTTCCGGGGGGTTTGCTGGTGATGTCATAGACCACGCGGTTCACGCCGTCAACCTCGTTGACTATGCGCGCAGAGACCCGCGCCAGAAGGTCATCGGGGAGTTTTGACCAGTCGGCGGTCATACCATCGGCGGAATTGACAGCGCGCAAAGCAATCACATAGGCATAGGTGCGCTCATCCCCCATAACGCCGACAGACTTTACCGGCAGAAGAACCGCAAACGCCTGCCAGACCTTATCATACCAGCCGGAGTCCTTGAGTTCGTCAATGAATATCCTGTCCGCGCGGCGGAGTATCTCAAGGCGTTGAGGCGTTATCTCCCCCAAAATGCGGACAGCAAGCCCCGGTCCCGGGAAGGGATGGCGCCATAAAATATGGTGAGGAATCCCCAACTTTTCGCCCAGCGCCCTGACCTCATCCTTGAAAAGTTCCCGCAGAGGCTCAATGAGTTCAAAACCGAGTTTTTCGGGAAGCCCGCCGACATTGTGATGGGTCTTTATCGTGGCGGAGGGTCCCCGATAGGAAGTGGACTCAATCACATCGGGATAGAGGGTTCCCTGCGCGAGGAATTTTGCCCCGGGGATGGATTTTGCCTCGCGCTCAAATATCTCAATGAATGTGTGTCCGATGATTTTGCGCTTTTTCTCCGGGTCGGTGACGCCGGAAAGTCTTTTGAGGAAAATATCGCCCGCGTCCACAAAGTGAAGGTCAAAGCCGAAAAGTTTGCGGAAATTTTTGCGGACCTCGTCGGGCTCGCCGAGCCGAAGAAGTCCGTTGTCCACGAAAATCGGAACAAGTCTCTCCCCTATCGCGCGGACAAGAATCGCCGCCACCACAGTGGAATCGACTCCGCCGGAATACGCCAGAACCACACGCTCATCCTCGCCCACCAGAGAGCGAATTTCCTCAATCTTCTGCCGGGCATAATCCCCGATGTCCCATTTTTGGGTGCATCCGCAGATGCGCCTGACGAAGTTCTCCAAAATTTTTATGCCATACTCGGTATGCCTCACCTCAGGATGGAACTGCGTGGCATAAATTCTGCGCTCGGGATCAGCCATTGCGGCGATTGGCAAGGTCTCTGTGTGCGCCAGCGCCACAAATCCCGGCGGGATTTCCTCAATGTTGTCGCCGTGGCTCATCCACACCAGAGACTCGCCGGGGATGCCCGCCAGCAGTTCGTCGGGGTCGTCCACGAAAAGTTTTGCGGGACCATATTCCCTGCGCTTTGCGCGAGCGAGTTTCCCGCCGAACTTTTTGGCTATCAACTGCATACCATAGCAAATCCCCAGCACGGGGACGCCAAGGTCAAATATCCGGGAATCCACATCGGGCGAGTCCTCACCCAACACCGATGCCGGACCGCCGGAAAGAATTATCCCCTTCAGTTCGGGGACATCAACCTCGGATATGGGAACATTATACGGTAAAAGTTCAGAATACACGCCGATTTCCCGCACCCGGCGTGCAATCAGTTGGGAGTACTGGGAACCGAAATCCAGAATTTTTATCACCTCGCCAGCCACGATGAGCAATGAAGGGATTTTTCACAAAAGCGCAAGAGAATTTTGAGGGGAATAAAAAAACAGCGGTACGGGGATTCGAACCCCGGTCTGATGGCTGAGAACCATCTGTCCTAACCCCTAGACGATACCGCCGTTTTCGTGGACTAAAATATGAAGGGTTCAAAAGTTGTCAAGAGATTTTTTCACAAACTAAAACCCAGAACACAAAAGCGGGCGACGGGATTCGAACCCGCGGCACCCAGCTTGGGAAGCTGGTGCTCTACCACCTGAGCTACGCCCGCTTCAGTTTAATAAATTTGTCCTCGCTCCTATTTTGTCAAGCAA
>JAMOPH010000203.1 GCA_027064665.1 bacterium
GAAACCTTTCTTAAAAGAAAGGTTCTCCCCCGCGCCCCTTTCCAAAGAATTTTGGGATTTTGGGAATCCCAAATTGCTATGACACCTCTTTCAACGGTTCTCCTTCTCCCCCGGTGGGAGAAGGAAATTCGGTATTGAGGTTATTGAACATAGCGGGTTGCCCCCGCAGAAAACCGGGCAACAAAAACTTGCTTTCCTAAATCTTCCGAATTTGTTTAAGGGAAATTTCCAAAAGGAGAGGAAATGAGATTTATTGAAAAGGTAATTGCCACATTTTTCGGTGCTGGGTATTCACCGATAGCGTCGGGCACGGTGGGGAGTCTTGTGGCGGCGGTGGTTATATGGTTTCTGATTCCCACGCAGTCCCCGTATTTTGTGGCGGGAACATTGATTCTCATTCCCGTGGCGGCGCATTTCTGCGGTGTCGGCGAAAAATTCTGGGGAAAAACTGACTCCGGGCACATCGTCCTTGATGAGGTTATGGGGATGGCAATCACATATTTCTGGATGCCGAAAAATATATACATTTTTGCGGCGGGATTTTTGCTGTTTCGGGCGTATGATATCCTGAAAATCCCGCCGGCGGGGGCAGCAGAGAAAATCAAAGGCGGATGGGGCGTCCTGCTTGACGATGTGATTGTGGGGATATACGCAAACATCGGGCTGTGGATACTCCGATATCTGCTGAAGGTCTAACCGAAAACTTCTTTGCCCCCGGGGATTCCCGTTTTATTGTTAATCCTATGAAAAAGTTTTTCTACAGATGCACCCAGTGCGGGCAGGAGTATGAGATTTCGCCGGAGATTATGCTCTGTCCGGTGTGTGCGGCGGAACAAAAGCCCGACGAACCTCTCCGGGGAGTGCTTCAGGTTGTCGCCGAGGGCAAAACGCCCGACCCCCGCAACATATATGAGTTCCTGCCGGTGGAAAAAGAATTTTTTCCCGATATGCCCGTGGGGAGCACTCCGCTGTGGCGCCCAAAGAATTTGAGAAAAATACTGGGATTCCCAAATCTTTTCCTCAAGGACGACACCGCAAATCCCACGGGCTCGCTCAAGGACAGGGCATCGTTTTTGGTGGCGGCGTTCGCAAAAAAGTTCGGGATAAAAAAGATAGTGGTTGCGTCCACGGGGAACGCTGGCTCGTCAATGGCTGGGGTTGGCGCCTGCGCAGGTCTTGAGGTGATACTGTTCGTGCCCAAAACCGCCCCACGGGCAAAACTGGTTCAGGCACTTCAATACGGCGCAAAACTTATGCCCGTTGACGGCAACTACGACCTCGCCTTTGACCTGTCGCTTCAGTATTCCAAAAAACACGGCGGACTCAACCGCAACACCGCCTACAACCCTATGACCATTGAGGGCAAAAAGACCGTGGCGATAGAGATATTCAACCAGATTGGCGGCATCCCCGACTATGTCTTCGTCCCCGTTGGCGACGGCGTTATCCTTGCGGGAACATACAGGGGATTTGAGGATTTGCAAAAATTCGGTCTGGCGAAGAAAATCCCCACGATTTATGCGGTGCAGTCCGAGGGAAGTTGCGCAGTGTGCCGTGCCCTCGCCACGGGGAATTTTGACCGCCCAATCCCCTCAAAAACCATCGCCGATTCAATATCTGTGGACATTCCCCGCAACGGCTACTATGCGGTGGAACTTCTGCGCCGGCACAACGGCAAATGCATCACCGTCAGCGACGAGGAGATTCTGCGGGCGCAGAAGATCCTCTCGGAGACCACCGGGCTTTTCGCCGAGCCCGCCGGAGCGACATCGCTGGCGGGATTTATTAAAGTGAAAGACCAAATTCCCGCAGATGCCACGGTCGTCCTGCTGATAACCGGCACAGGTCTCAAGGACATTGATTCGGCGACAAAAATTCTTGAATTCCCCGATGGGGCGATAAAATCGGTGTGAGTATGGCTATTTTCAGCAGACAGGAGCGGGACAGACTTTTCCCGATTTTCAAAAGATTCATCTACCTCAACACGGCGTCAACCGGGATTCTGCCGGAGGTGGCGATTGCCGAGATGGAGGGGTTTCTCCGGCGCTACCGGGGCGAGAGAATCCGCCACGATGCCGAATCGTTCCGCATAATCGCCGAGATAAGGGAGAAAATCGCCGCACTGATGGGGACTTCCGCCGAGCGAATTGCGCTGGTGATAAACACATCGTTCGGGATAAATGTCGCCGCCAGCGGGCTGAAAATTCCGCCGGGGAGAGCGATTCTTCTGGCGCCCGATGAGTTCCCGGCGAACTTCTATCCGTGGCAGGAGGCGGCACGGCGCCGGGGGATAAAATTTGAGGTGCTGCCCGAGCCGGACGAATCCCTGTTTGACCGTCCCGATGCCGGTGTCATCACCGTTT
>JAMOPH010000204.1 GCA_027064665.1 bacterium
AGGGCTGTAAAACTCTGGGCATAGAGCCACCAAAAGAGGGCAAACAGACCGGGACCGATGTGGAGAAATTGCAAAACTGGCTATGCCAAAACTTCTATGATATAAGAACCTTCGGGGCAGTAATGTCAATTAAACCATCGGCTGGGATTGTGCGCGGTCCTGTGCAGATGACCTTCGCAAAATCCGCCGAACCCATCGTCCCTATGGAGATAACCATAACCCGCATAGCCGTGGCATCGGAGAAGGAGAGAGAGGCGGAAAAGGAACATATGATGGGGCGGAAATACATCGTTCCCTATGCGCTGTATCGGACGGAGGGGTTTATTTCGGCGAAACTGGCGGAAAAGACCGGCTTTTCGGAGGAGGACCTTGCGCTTTTGTGGGAGGCGCTGGCGAATATGTTTGACCACGACCGTTCTGCGGCGCGGGGGAAAATGACACCGCGGAAACTGGTGGTTTTCAGGCACGAGTCTCCTTTGGGCAATGCCCCCGCACACAAACTGTTAGATATGGTGAAGGTCAATCCCGTCCACGGGGACAATCCGCCGAGGAGATTTGAGGACTATGAGGTGATTGTGCCCACACAGGCGGATATGCCCGCCGGCGTGACGGTTGAGGAGAAATTCTAAAAGTTAAAATATCGGGGCAAGGGTTTCCCCTTGCCCCGCAGAATTCAAACCCGGAGCGGCAAAGATGTATTCCCCCGACGACTTTGTGCCGATATCGGCGCTTCAGCACTATGCCTTCTGTCCGCGGCAGTGCGCCATAATCCACATTGAGATGGAGTGGGAGGACAATCTTCTCACGGCGGAGGGGAAAATTATGCACAGCAGGGTGCACTCCCGCGATGACGAGACCCGCGGTGATATACACATCGCCCGGGGACTGGATTTGGTAAGTTCGCGCCTGGGGGTTGTGGGAAAATCCGATGTGGTTGAGTTTCACAGAAGTGCCGAGGGCGTAAAAATTCCCGGCAGGCGCGGTCTGTGGGTTCCGTTCCCGGTGGAATACAAGCGCGGCAGACCCAAAAAGGACCTTTCGGACAAAATTCAACTGTGTGCGCAGGCGATGTGCCTTGAGGAGATGCTTGGGATTGAAGTTCGTGAGGGGGCGCTGTTCTACGGCGCCACACGAAAACGCCTTGATGTGGTCTTTGACGATTTTCTGCGGGAGCAGACCGAACTGGTGGCGAAAAAGGTGCACGACCTTCTGAACTCCGGAGAGATTCCGCCGCCGCAGTATTCCAAAAGGTGCCGCAACTGCTCGGTGATTGAACTGTGTATGCCGCAGGTGATTTCGCCGGGTTGTGTGCGCGACTATCTCGCCAAAATTTTTGGAGGGGAGGAATGAAAAAATACCTCAACACACTTTTTGTGACCACCGAGGGGGCGTATCTTTCCAAGGAGAACGAGACAGTGGTGGTCAAAATTGAGGGGAGGGCAAAACTTCGCTTGCCCATTCACAATATAGGGGCGATAGTATGTTTTGGGCGGGTGTCGCTGAGTCCACATCTGATGGATTTCTGCACGCGGAACGGGGTGAGTATAGTATTTCTGTCGCCGTGGGGACGGTTTATGGCGAAGGTTGTGGGGCAGACCCGTGGGAATGTGCTTTTGAGGCGGCAGCAGTACCGGCGTGCGGACGACAACGATTTCAGGGTTGAGGCGTCAAGGTCGTTTGTTGCCGGCAAAATTGCCAACTCGCGAACGGTTCTTATGCGGGCTCTGCGGAATCACCGCGGGAAAATTGACGAGGATGCCATCAACAGGGCATCGCAGGTGCTGAAGCACTATCTGTGGGCGCTTGGAAACCAGAATAACCTTGACGGCATAAGGGGGATAGAGGGGACAGCCGCCGCGGTCTATTTTGAGGTCTTTGACAAGTTAATAGTGGCACAAAAGCAGGATTTTTATATGCGAGGGAGGAACAGGCGTCCGCCGAGGGACAACACGAACGCCCTGCTGTCGTTTCTGTACACACTGTTGCGGGTTGATGTTCAGAGTGCGTTAGAGGTTGTTGGGCTTGACCCGTATGTGGGTTTTCTGCACTCTGAGCGTCCCGGGCGCCCGAGCCTTGCCCTTGACCTTATGGAGGAGTTCAGGCCCATTCTTGCCGACAGGGTGGCGCTTTCGCTGATAAATCTTCAGCAGGTGACCAGAAAGCACTTCAAGCACACCGAATCGGGCGGGGTTATACTCAACGATGAGGGCAGGAGGAAGGTTATAGCGGCATATCAGGAGCGCAAGCGCGACACGATACACCATCCCTTTGTGGACGACACCGTGGAAATCGGGCTTTTGATGCACATTCAGGCAAGGCTTTTTGCGCGGTATATAAGGGGGGAACTGGATGGCTATCCA
>JAMOPH010000205.1 GCA_027064665.1 bacterium
ATAGGACATATTTTGCAGAATACCGTGTCAGAAATTAGATATGGTATTAGAAAAACCGTGAAAACGAGGAAAAAGTATTTGCCGTAATTCATCCATCGCGGCATTTTCCATTTTTTGACCGGGATTTTTGCTAAAAGTTCTTGAACGAGCCCGAAGGGGCAGACCCATCCGCAGAAAAAACGCCCCACTAATCCGGCGAATATAAGTAAAATCCCCAGGGTTGCCAGAGGAACAAATCCTATCACCATAAAGTGCTGCAGGGTTCCGGCGGGGCAACTTGTAAATGCGCCGGGGCAGGCATAACAGTTCAACACCGGCAGGATTATGGCTTTTAATTTGCCGCCGTATAGATGGGGCTTATATAGCCATCCGCTAATATATCCGTTGATTGCTATGGATGAGACTATTAATACAACCCATCTAACTTTTGTGAGTGTATTGCCTTTAATTTTTGCCATAGCAAAATAGCACTATCCTATTCCTATGCACGAGAGGCATAGAGTGGTTCCGTTGGTTATGATTTCTGGGATATCACCCAGTTTTACACCATAATATACTAATATAATTCCGCCTGCGATGACCAACAGTGAAAGAATTTTTTTCAGAGTTTTCATATTATTTCATCCGAGACAGTTTCCGCAGTTCGTCAGGGGTGATTTTAATCATTTCCTTGAACTCGTTTGAGGGCTTGAACACGGGCACGACTCTTTCCGGAATGGGCACAGATTCGCCGGTGCGGGGATTTCTTGCCTTGCGAGGTTTTCTTATCTTGAGTTTAAATGTTCCAAAACGGCGAATTTCTATATTGTGCCCTTCTGCCATCACTTCTTTTATAACCTCAAGGAGCGTATCACATATAACATGGACATCTGTCTTAGTGAATCCAGTTCGTTCGGCGACAATCTCAACAAGATCCGCTTTTGTCATAGTTATCTCCTTGTTGATTTTTTAATTTTTACTAAATCAAAAAATGATTTTTTCGTTCTGTGTCAAGAGAATTATTCCGACTTTTTTGGGGTCAGGGTTTCTTCCTTGAGATAAACTTTTCTCATATAGATGGGTTTTAAGGGATGGTCCCCGGGTCCGGTCTTGACCTGAGCGATCTTTTGAACCACATCCATCCCCTTTATCACATAGCCGAACACCGTGTATTGTCCGTCCAGAAACGGCGTGGGCTTGAGGGTGATGTAGAACTGGCTCCCCGAGGATTCTTTGTTGGGATTGACCTGGTCGGGCAGTCTTGCGCAGGCGACCGCGCCGGTGGTGTGTTTGAGGTCGGTTATCTCGGCGGGGATTGTATATCCCGGACCGCCTCTGCCCGTGCCTGTCGGGTCTCCGCCCTGAATCACAAAGCCCGGCACTATGCGGTGAAATGTCAGCCCATTGTAAAAGCCCTTTTTGACCAGATACACAAAGTTGGCGCAGGTCTTTGGGGCTTTGTCGGGGCGAAGTTGGATTTCTATGTTCCCGAAATCTGTCTCTATCACCACAACCGGTCTGCTGTTGGGGTCAAGTTTGACCTGTTCCCACGGCTTTTTCTCGGCAACCTGTGTCTGCGGCGTCTGGGGTGAACTCTTTTTCTCCTCGGCTTTTTTGGATTCCTTGCCGCTGCATCCGGCGAAGGTCAAAAATATCCCCACAATTGCCGCCAGAAAAAATTTGTTTCTCATCTTAACCTCCGGGTTTTATTTCTTCAGTATCACCCACGATTTGGTCGCCTGAGAGCGGCGGAACATCGCTGCCCGCAACTGAGGGTAATCCTCTGCAGGAAACAGCCTGTCGGCAAATTCCTTGTGTTCTGTGGCGATAACTGCGTGCCTGGTTTTGTCATATTTGAACGAGAGGCTGTATTTTATTGAATCAATACTGAACGAGAAATCCTGCGGGATATACTGCGGCTCAAATTTTTCCGGAAGTTTTACAATCCACACGCGTTCTGCAAGAACAGGCGGGTTGAACCATATCGGCGTTTGCCTCTGCGGTTGTCCGTAAGCCGAGGGTTTGAACTCAAGGTCGGGGAACTGAAAAGCCAGAAGTTTTTTGCCGGCTGATTGAGCAAGTTGCGGGACAGAAAGATGTCTGCTGACAACGGCGGTTGAGTCCAGCGAATTTATGCCTGTTATTGAGTAATCCACCAGTTTTGCTCCCGGATAGAAATCGCCTGCGCCGGTTTCAAAATCACGGTCAATCTGTTTTTTCTGCTGTTCCCGGTAGTATCTTACACTTTTGCTTTCATAGTCCCCATAGACCGTTTTTATCCGGGTGTCGGCGTCGCCGGTGGGGGAGAGGTCAATCCACAGGGTCTCCACCGTGCCGTAGGTCCACTGGTCGTTTTCGGGGAGTTTCATCATCTGGGCGCCGCTTTCGGACAGCCAGATTCCCATCTGCCCCTCGTTGTCCGGCGGGATATTCCCCGGGGGAAGATATTTGCTGAATGGGTCGGAAATCATCCAGTTTCCGTCAATTTTTGCCGCCACCAGAGGCGTGCTGAAAAAGGCGAGCGAGGGAACATCATCTATCGCCCTGCCGTTGAGGACATCGGTGGCGTAAATCAGTTGGGATTCAATCCCGGCGTGGTTGAGCATATATGTCATCAGAGCGGCGAGGTCAAGCGGGTTGGCGATGCCGTCGTCAAATATCTCCGAGACTTTGCGGGGGAACCATTTATATTGGCTCATTCCCGCACCGACTTTGCGGAAAGTTATGTTGAGATATTCATAAATCTTGTAAAATTTTTGCTTGGGAGAGAGATTTTGAGTGATTGAATCAACAAAAGCATCAAGTTTTTGAGAACCATCCATAGATACGGCGAAGGAATCGGCAAGAACTTTGATAAGTTTTGCCTCATCTATATTAAATCCTATCCACAATGTTGGCAGAAACATAGGATATGGTGCAGACCATACCTCGTGAACCACAGGAGCGATGTCATCTTTTGCCCATTTATATATTCGTCTGCCGTTTTTCTCCGTTTCTTCGGGAGAAAGCCCGTAATATCTAACAAAATCCTTTGGCAGATTTGCCGGGATTTCCGCGATAACTTCCTTGTGGAGTATGGGCTCCTCGCCGCCGAACACTATTCTGTCAGCCAGCGGATGAGCCGGCGTGACGGAGTTATAATCAATGTGATATTGATAATCCACCACTGCGCCCACGGATATCTGCGGCGGCGCAACCTTGATTCTTCTGAGCAGATTATAACTTGGATATCTATTGAACATTTCTGCCAACTCAAATGCGGCATCATCAAGATGATATACATTGCTATCAGCAGTTATAGTGCGGCAGAAATCTATATCTCCATCCTGATATGGCTTAACAAAGTAGAACTTCTTTGTAGCGTTTACACCTTTCCCTCGCTCTGTTAGAATTAAAATTATATTTCGCACCGTTTTTCTGGCGGTAGTATCCGATGTAAATTCGTATTTTATAGTCTGATTTAGTATAACATACGATGCTCCCGGGTATTTTTTCGCTAATTCTTGTTTAGATAATGCTGTTAGAAGGACTGAGTCCTTTATATCCGAGATCGTTTTCCACTCGTCCCCGGGACGGGGATGTGTCATAGTCAGGCGCACGACATCGCCTCGCTTGAATGTCTGTTTGCCCTTTTCCGTTTCTACAATAATCTTGTTTTTTCTTATTTCAAGTATGTTGCACCTGACTTCCTCGCCGTTTTTCAAAAATAGAATGTCTCTGAATACCGCACCGAATAGTGTAGATAGGATTAAAACGGCGAGTAATATCGCTATTTTCCTCATATTTTACTCTCCTTCTGTTTTCTGATATTGGTTCTTTCCGGTTATGGTATCAATTAGTTCCTGTGCACTCTCTATAAATTGCTTATTTCTCGGAGTAGTTGGCGTTTCAGTTGCCCGTTTGAGGCATTTTAGCGCAGAAGATGTGTCGCCTTTGGCAATATATTCCCTGCCCAATACATACCAATACTCGGCGCAGTTTTCGTCATATTTTGTAGCCTTTTTAAATTCCTCTAATGCCTTTGATGTATCCGCATCCCCAAGCCCATGGGGTTTTCTCTTTAGTATTGAGATTTTCCCCACCTGCTGATGCCACAATCCTAAGACATAATGCGCCAGTGCATCTTTAGAATCTAACTTTAAAGCATAGTCAACTTCCTCTTTAATTCGGTTTATTATAGCAAAATCCTTTATATCTTCCACATTTTCGGTGAACAATGTCATAAGTGCGAGGTTATATGCCAGTTGCGAATGTGCCTGAGGTATCTCTTTATCAAGTTTTATTGCTTTAGATAGATATGTATTCCCCACTTTTAGAGTGTCCAGCCTCGTTTTCTCTATAAAATTTTGCGCCTTTAGATTGTATGCCGCCCCAATTCGCCACAGCACCTGTGGATTGTCCGGGTCCATTGACTCGGCACGCCTGTAGTTTTTCAGGGCGTCCTCATACTCGCCACGCTTTAGAAAATGGTCGCCGATTTTTAGAAGTTCATCCACTGACTCGGCGAAAATCATCCCCGCAATCGCCCACACTATGATGACCGCCCACTTTTTCATACAGTGCTTCCCCCGGTCATAAGGCATTATCTTACCAAAATATAATTCAAGCCCGCAGACTGCAACCAAATTATGTGGGGACCCTTTATTTTTTTCGCTTCAGGAGTTTTTTCGCCTTTTGCGCGATTGACTGATAGTCAAGCCCGAAGGCACGCAGAAGTTCCTCGGGTTGACCGGATTCGCCGAATCTGTCCTGCACGCCCACAAATTCCATCGGCACAGGATTGGTTCTGACCACCACCTCGGCGACAGCACTTCCCATCCCGCCGTGGATTTGGTGCTCCTCAACCGTCAGAATTGCCCCGGTCTCCTGCGCCGCTTTGACTATGGCGTCCTCATCTATGGGCTTTATCGTGTGCAGGTCAAGAATCTGGGCGGATATCCCGTCCTTTTCCAGAATTTCTGCGGCAAGGATTGATTCTGCCACCATTGCCCCGCAGGCGATGATTGTGAGGTCTTTGCCGTCTTTGACCAGCCGCGCTCTGCCGACCTCAAACGGAGTGTCTTTGTCGGTGATTGTTGGCACTGGCGCCCGCCCAAAGCGAATATAGACCGGACCCTCAATCTCCTCAATCGCTGCCACGGTTGCCTTGTAGGTCTCCTCGGCGTCCGCAGGGACCAAAAGCGTCATCCTCGGCAGGACCCTCATAGCGGCGATTTCCTCTAATGCCTGATGGGTTGCGCCGTCAGGTCCCACCGATATTCCGCCGTGGGCTCCCCCGATTTTGACATTGAGGTTTGAGTAGCATACAGTGGTCCTTATCTGGTCGTAGGCGCGCCCGGCGGCGAAAACCCCGTATGTGGAAAATACTGCGATTTTCCCTGCCAGCGCGAATCCCGCCGCCATACCGACGCCGTTCTGCTCGGCAATCCCTGCGTTGAAAAATCTATCGGGGAATTTTTCGGAGAAATAACTTGCCCTCGTGGATTCGGTCAAATCCGCGCCGATGACCACTAATTCTGGATGGCGTTCGGCAAGGTCCGCCAGCGCGCGACCAAAACCGTTTCGGCTCGGCTCCATTTTCCAGCCGTGTTCCTCATATATATTCATAAATCGCCTCCTTTTTTCGTTGCTATTCCCACTTTGCGCGGGAAATCGGCGTCGGCGCGCCAGAATTCAACCTCAAAACCCGCCAGATTCAGGATAAATTTTATCATATACTCCGACCATATATGAAAATCCAGCGAAAAGCCCCTGCCAGTTCTGGCATCGGTGAACCTGCGCGAAAGAGTCCCACGGGCGGAGTCAAATTTGCAGTCGGTGGATATCACCGCGCCGCCGCCGGCAAAATTTATGTGCGTGTTCCGCCATCCGCCGGAAAACCTCAACTGGACGAAATCAGCGAAATCAATCATTAAGGTTCCGCCGGGCTTGAGGACTCTGAAGGTCTCCCTTGCGATTGCATAAAAATCCTCCATACTCCAGTGGGGGAATGGGTTTGCCAGCATAGTTGCCGCGTCAAAGTGGGCGTCCTCAAAGGGCATTTTGCGGGCGTCGGCGAGCAGAATTTGGGCGGGAATTTGGTTTTCCGCGAAAAATTTTTTGCCCTCCTCAATTAGAAACCCGCAGGAATCCATCCCCACGGCGCGGTAGTCGTTGTTTATCAGCGCCATCGTGGATATGCCGGCGCCACAGCCGATATCCAGCACCAGCGCACCCTCGCCCAAATTCAGATATTCCCCCACAAGTTCTGTCAGTTCCACCATCCGCTCGTAGCCCTTAGGGGATGAGGGCAGAAAATCCTCCGAAAATATCCGGTAGTATTGTTCAAACCCGTTCATACTATATCCCTGTCAAGCGCTTCTGCGGGGAAACCAAGGTCCTGAACCGCGCGAAGGGCAAGTTCCCGGTTGGGAGCCTTGCCGTGCCACTGCGCCTCGTTCTCCATATACGAAACTCCCCTGCCCTTGATTGTGTGGAATATAAGCGCCGCGGGCTTGCCCCTGATCTCTAACGCCTTTGCGAAGGCGTCGTCTATTGCGTCAAGGTCGTGTCCGTCCGCCTCAATTGGTTCCCAGTTGAACGAGCGGAACTTGTCCGGCAGGGGATGGATGTTCATCACATCGGGCACAAAGCCGTCAATCTGCAGGTTGTTGTTGTCCACGATGGCGACAAGATTGTCAAGATGATAATGTCCCGCCGCCATAATCGCCTCCCAGATTTGCCCCTCCTGCATCTCGCCGTCGCCGAGGATTGCGTAAACCCGCCTGTCGGAGTTGTCCATATATTTGAACGCCATCGCCGCACCGACCGCGATGGAAAGTCCCTGCCCCAGCGAGCCGGTTGAGACCTCAATTCCGGGGAGACCCTTGTCCTTGGCGGGGTGTCCCTGAAGGCGCGAGCCGAACTTGCGCAGTGTCCACATCTCCTCGCGGGGATAGTATCCCGCCTCCGCCAGAACTGCATAAAGCGCCGGGCAGGCGTGCCCCTTGGAAAGAATTACAATGTCCCTTTCCTCCCAGTTGGGATTTTCGGGCTTGTGGCGGAGATATTTGAAATACAGCACCGTCAGAATATCCGCTATTGACAGCGACCCGCCGGGATGCCCCGAACCGGCGTGGTAGGTCATCTTGATTATGTCAAACCTTATGCGGCGGGCAATCTCGGAAAATCTCTCCCGCGTTTTTTCGTCAAGCATACTCCCTCCCGAAAATTGGTCTTTGAATTTAATGGCAATCTCCCCTTGAGGCAACAAATTTGTTTGTTTCTGCAGGGGAGAGGTTAGTGTTAATTTTTTAGCAAAAAGTTCGGGCGACCGGATGTTCCAGCCGCCCGATTTTGGATAAAATTTTAATTACTCCCCAGAATTTAATTGCTTTCCACAATTTTGTAATCCCATTCCACAGGTATTCCCGCCTTTTTGACCACGGCGGAGACGGAGCAGTATTTGTCCTGCGAAAGTTTTATGGCTTTTTCCACATTTTCGGGGGAGATTTTTTCGGGGTCGCCCTCAATTATGTAGGTCATTTCAACCCTTTCCGGGATTTTTGGGTGGGTGTCTTTCCGCACGGCGTGAAGTTTTACACGGAGTCTTTTGAACGGCACCCGCATTTTAGAAAGAATTGCGATTACATCCATACCGGTGCATCCCGCAAGGGACACCAGAAAAGTCTCAAAAGGTCTAATTCCGGCGTCATTTCCGCCGACATCGGGGGCGGCGTCCATAACAATCCAGTGCCCGCTGTCGGCTTTTCCCAGAATGGTTAATCCATCAACCTGAACAAGTTCCACATTGACCTCTTTGCCCATAGGCACATCCTTTCTTTGAGGTTATATAGCGCTTTTTTCCTCAACTAATTTTTTCACAACTTCCTCAATGGCTTCGTAGGGATGCACTCCCACAAATTTTTCACGAATATATCCGTTTCTATCTATGAAGAATGTGGTGGGAATACTGCGGATGTTCCCGTATTTTTGAATCACACTCGGGTCTGCGATGCCGAGAACTATGGTGTAGTTCATATCGTGTTTGTCGGCGAAATTTTTGATGTAGTCCACAGACCTTTTTGTGTCAAGGTCCACGCCGATGACGACCAGGTCATCCTTGTATTTTTTCTGCAGTTTCACAAACGATGGGATTTCCATCACACAGGGGCGGCACCAGGTTGCCCAGAAATCTAAAATTATCACTTTCCCCCGGAAGTTGGACAGTTTCACGGTTTTTCCATCAAGGTCTGGAAGGGCAAAATCCGGTGCCGGAGTGTAGTTGCCCTGCGCCGGCGCAGATTGTGTGCTTTGTGCCGGAGAGGTTTCTCCCTCGGACTTTTCCCCCTTGGAGCATCCGCCCACAGCGAAAATCCCGGACATCACCGCCAGCAGAATTGCGATTTTTACGACTCTTTTCATCTCATTCTCCTCCAATTACTGACATTATCTCATTGAATAGTTTTTTCTTGTTGACTGCCCCGATAATCTGGTGCACCGGCGCCCCATCTTTGAAAAACAGCATCGCAGGGATGCTCATAATCTGATACTGCGCCGCAAGATACGGGTTGTCGTCAACATTGAGTTTGTAGATTTTGAGTTTGCCGGCGAACTGGTCAGCCGCCTCCTCAAGTGCCGGCTCCATCATCTTGCACGGCGCACACCAGTCGGCATAGAAATCTATCAGCACCGGCGTATCCGATTTTAAGACTTTCTCCTCAAAATCGTCGGCGTTCACATATTCTAATTTCCCCATCTTTGCCTCCCTATTTTCTGAATTTGAGCGATTATCCGGTCAACTATTTTTGACCAACTTAAATTTTTCACCGCAAACTCCCTTGCGGATTTGCCCATTTGGGCGTATTTGCTATCGGACAAAAGATTTTCCAGCGCCCGGGCAATTTGGTTCGGCGCCGGTTCACGGACACCAACAGCCACGCCGCTGGCGAATAACTCCTCAAAATCCTCCGCATAGGTCATAACCGAGACCACGCCAGACGCCGCATAGTGATTTACCTTCACCTGCCAGCAGTATGGCGCCACCTCGGGACTCATCAGCGCAACACCTATATCCAGCGCTGCGATGTAATCGGGGCTTCTGTCCACCGGCAGAGGGGATATTATCTTTATCCTGTCCCGCACTATGCTCTGCGCAGCCAACTTTTCTATGCGGGGGAGCATCAGTCCGCCGCCGCCGAGGAGAAGGAACAAATCCCGCCGCTTTTCCGCAACTGCCTCAAATCCCTTTATCAACTCCCCAAGATGATGCCACGGATACATTGAACCAATGTATCCTATTATGACTGCCTCCGGCGGAAGTCCCAATTTTCTGCGCAGTTGGGCTTTGTTCACTGCGGGGGCGAATTTCTCCGTATCCACGCCGTTGGGGATGTGGACGAATTTCTCCCCCGGGATTCCGAACCTTTCCGCCAGAAATTTCCCTATCGCCGGCGCAACCACTATATTGAGGTCAGCCTTCCGGACTCTCTCTCCGAACCGCCCGAAAAGAGAATCCAGCCGGAACATAATTCGTGATTTCATCGGCAGGGATTTCATCTCCGCAAAGTAGAGCCCGTTGTGTTCCAGCACAATGGGAATCCGGTTTCTGTGCGCCCATTCTATCACCCTGTGTGCGTTGATAAAATCCCGCACATACAGTATGTCGGGTTTTTCCCCTCGGGACAGCGCCCGGGCACACTTTTTGTCAAAGAACAGCGACAGCCCCGTCGGAATTTCAATCATCTCCACACTGCCGTCAAACTGCGCCCCATCTGCGGATTTCACATACAAACTCACTCGGTTCCCACGGCGGGCGAATTCCTGCACCACCTGAATTATGTGCTCCCGTGCCGCAGTCTGAATTCCCAAATCGTAGTAGGCGACATATGCAATTTTCAATCCAGCCATTATAGATTCCCGGTCGGCGGGGTCAACATAATGATTATTTTCACATCTAAAAGTGTTAGACAATCAGCCCTTCAGGTTTGCAAGTTCGGATTTGAGTCGGTCAATGATTTTCACCGGTTTGGGGTCCTCCTCGTTGAGAATCGCCAGATAATAACTGGTGAAATCGCCTAATTGGATGAGTTCAAACATTCTGGTCATAAATGGGGCGTCCTTCTGCGGTGGCTCAATGAATATCGGCTCCACGCCCAACTCGCGCATAACGCCTGCGACGAACTCCATCCTGAACTTGTTGCGCGGATGGTCCTCCGGGTCAACGAGGAAAATCGGCTGGAGATACTGCCCAAACTCATAGAGGTGTTTCCATCCCACCAGTTCGTTGTGGTTCATCTCGGGGACGACGGCGGAATACGCGAGCGCTTTGCCGTTTTCCTCAATCTGTCCGCGGAAACGCGTGGCGACTGCCTCAAGGCGCGGCGAGGAGTAAATCAGCGGCAGTTTCCCGTGGATTTTTTTAGCCAACTGCTTGGCGGCGTTGTCCTTTTCGGGGATATCCCGGGCGAGTTTTTCCGCACCCTTGTGGAGGGCGTAACTTGTCTCCTCAATCGCTTCCGACTGGTCGGGGATGAAGCCCCAGAGAGACATCAGCGTGGCAAGAGGGGAGAACGAATATCCCAGCGCCGCCCTCGGGGGAAGCCCGCCGGGAATCTGCACATAGCCGAACCGAAGGTCCTCCGCCAGTTCGGAAAGTTGCCCGTCGCTTGTGATTGCGAAAAGTTTTGCCCCTAAATACTTTGCCGCCTCAAGCGAGGAGAGGGTCTCCTCTGTGTTCCCCGAATAGGATGACAGAATCACCAGCGTCTCGTCGTTCACAAATCCCGGCAGAAGATAATCCCGGTTTACCATAAACGGGACCTTCATCTCATACAGGGCGTAGCAGCGAAGCAAATCCGCACCGATTGCCGAACCGCCCATACCGGCAACCACGATGTTTTTGATATCCGATGGGTCAATCAGGTTGTAGTCGGAGGTCTCCGCAAGTTGCTTGCCCTCAACCAACTGCCTGTGGAAATCCACTAAAAGCGAGTGCATATCGCCGGGGTCATACTTCTCATACACCTTGGCGTCGTCCAGCATAGAATTCCTCCTTGTTTGGGTGCTTCCGAATCAATTTAATAAAAAATTTTCGGCGTGCTATGAGATTTTTCTGATGTGGATTGTGCCTGTTTGATTTATTTGCCTCAAAATGATTGATAAAATCCGGAATTTGTATATTATTAAATCGCTATGGACCTGTTTGGGGAGGGAAAAAAGTCGCTGGGGGCATCCGAATCGTTTCTTCTGGCGGACAGAATGCGCCCCCGCACCCTTGACGAGATTGTGGGGCAGGAGCACCTTTTGGGCGAGGGCAAACCGCTCCGCAGGATGATTGAATCCGACCAGATTTCCTCAATGATTCTGTGGGGTCCTCCCGGATGCGGAAAGACCACCCTCGCTATGGTCATCGCCAACCACACCGGGATGGATTTCCTCTCGTATTCCGCAGTTCTGTCGGGGATTAAGGAAATCAAGGAGGTAATCAAGCAGGCGGAAAGGAATTTGTATCTGTATGGGCGGCGCTCAATCCTTTTCATTGACGAGATTCACAGGTTCAACAAAGCCCAGCAGGATGCTTTCCTGCCGTATGTGGAGAAGGGCACGATAATTCTGATTGGCGCCACCACCGAAAACCCGTCGTTTGAACTCAACTCGCCGCTTCTGTCCCGGGTTCAGGTTTTTGTCCTCAAGCCGCTTGAGCCCGAGCACATAAGACAGATTGTCCTCCGTGCGATAACCGACACCGAGCGCGGTCTGGGCAAAAGCGAGGATTTCATCACCGACGAGGCGCTGGATTTGATTTCGCAGATAAGTTCCGGGGATGCCCGCTTTGCGCTCAATCTGATTGAGATTGCCGCCCGAATTGCCCCGGACGGTCCCGTGGATATTGACCTTGTCAAACAAATTCTCCAGCGGGAGCGGATAATTTACGACAAATCCGGCGAGGAGCACTACAATCTGATTTCCGCACTGCACAAGTCAATCCGGGACAGCGACCCGGACGGCGCCCTCTACTGGCTTGCGAGGATGCTTGAGGGCGGCGAGGACAGAAGATATATCGCCCGCCGACTGATACGGATGGCGATTGAGGATGTCGGTCTTGCAGACCCCAACGCACTTTTGATAACCATCGCCGCACAGCAGGCTTTTGATTTCATCGGCATCCCCGAGGGGGACCTCGCCCTCGCCGAAGCGGCGGTGTATTTAGCCTACGCGCCGAAAAGCAACTCGGTCTATGCCGCCCTCGGAAAGGCGATTGAGGATGTCAAAAAATTCGGTTCGCTCCCCGTGCCGATGCATATCCGC
>JAMOPH010000206.1 GCA_027064665.1 bacterium
GACTACACCCAATATATCCCCCGGGGGCACTACACCCGAAGCGAGCAACTCTCACGGTATTTTAAGGCGATGATGTTTTTGGGGCGGATGGATTTCAAACTTCAGCCCGGCGACAGCCCCGAGGCGGTCTCCGACGGGAAAAATATGACGACTCAAGCCCTTCTGATGACCGAGGCGCTTTTCTCCAACCGTGATGCCCTTCGCCTGTGGCGGGAAATCTATGAGATAACTTCCTTCTTCGTGGGCTCTGCCGATGACCTCACCCCCGAGGATTATCGTAAACTTTCGGTCAAGATATTCGGCAAGCGCAAAAAACCGGATAAGTTCGCCGACGAGGAAAAGATTGAGAAATTTATCGCCGGGGCAAAAGAACTGCGCCAGCCGAAAATCGCCTCAAATATGGTTGTCCTTGACAGCCACGACTCTCGCCACGGGGATATCTCCGCCGCCACGCAGGGATTCAGATTTATGGGGCAGCGGTTCATCCCGGATTCGTATATCCTGCAGAAAGTGGTCTGGGGCGGCGGCAGTTCCCTACTATACACCGGCAAGGGCAAGCCCTTCACTATGGAGGTAATCCCCAATGTGGGACCTGCCCGGGCATTCCCCCGGGGGCTTGATGTTATGGCAGTCCTCGGGTTTGATGCCGCCTACGAGATTTTGAAAAAAGCCGGCGATACAGAATACAAGGGCTATGAGGAAATTATGTCCTCACTGCGGAAACAATTTTCCAGTCTGCCCGAATCGGAGTGGAGGAAAAACCTCTACTGGCGCTATCTTGATGCGATAAGGACACTTGCGAAAATCCCGGCGGGGAAAATTCCGAAATTTATGCGCTCTGCCCTGTGGAGGATAAAGGCGCTCATCACCGCTTTGGGGGCGTGGGCGGAACTCCGCCACGACACAATCCTCTACGCCAAGCAGAGTTATACCCCTATGGCGAAGGCGATGCCGCCTGTGCCGGTTCAGAAAGAGCGCAATCCCCGGGGCTATGTGGAGCCGTATCCGGAACTGTATCGCAAAATTGACGAGACTATGGCACAACTGGCAAAAAAACTTGACTCCTTCGGGATTGATGTCTCGCCGATTCCGGAGAAAATCAAACAGTTCCGGGAGGAACTGAAATTCCTTGCCGCAGTTTCCGACAGCGAACTTGCCGGAAAGCCGCTGTCCGAGGGCACATATAACCGATTGAGGTATTTAGGCTCCGGGATGCGCTCAATCGTTGATTTTGAGGGGGGGATACCAAATCCCGAGGAGAAATGCGACATAATCGCCGATGTCCACACGGTTCAGTTCAAGAGGCAGGTTCTGGAGGAGGGAATCGGCGCCCCGTTTGACATATATGTTATCGTGGGCGAGGGCGAAGACGCCCGTGTCTGCCACGGCGTGATTTTCAGTTATTACGAGTTCAAGTGGGATATGGCGGACAGGCTCACCGACGAAAAATGGCGCAAAATGCGCCACAGACACAGCCAGTTTCTTCCCGACTGGATAAGGCAGGTGATAGTCCAGCCGTGAGAGGAGGCGGGAAAAAGGTTTTAGTCGGGCTTTCGGGCGGAGTTGACAGCGCAGTCTCCCTGTGGCGACTTCACCAGCAGGGATTTGAGACCATCGGCGTGATTTTCAAACTGTGGAGGTTCCCCTGCGGTGATGTGCGGCAGGACAACATCTTCCGCTCCGGCGGGGAAATAGAGGCGGCAGAATCGCTTTGCCGCAGACTGGGGGTTCCGCTTCTGATTGAGGATGTCTCCGAAAAGTTCTTTGAGCAGGTTGTAAAAAATTTTGCCGCAGAGTATCGCCGTGGCAGGACGCCGAACCCGTGTGTCCTGTGCAATCCGGGGATAAAGTGGGACAATCTTTTGGCGGTTGCCGACGGAATCGGCGCCGATTTTGTCGCAACGGGGCATTACGCAAGGGTTTTCCGCCGCCCGGATGAGGGATTCAACCTTCTGCGGGGCGCAGACACCGCCAAGGACCAGTCGTATTTTCTATATCGTCTTACGCAGAGGCACCTTTCCCGGACACTTTTCCCAATCGGACACCTGACCAAATCGCAGACACGCCAGATTGCGGCGAAGTGGGGGCTTCCCATATCCTCGCCGCGGGAAAGTCAGGAGATTTGTTTTCTCCCGTGCGGCAATTTGGAGGAATTTTTCCGCCGCTTTATCCCGGAGGCGACCCAGCCCGGACCGATCTACGACCTCTCCGGCAGACGAGTCGGAACCCACCGCGGAATCGCATTCTACACAATCGGGCAGCGCGAGGGTTTAGGCGGAGGGTTCCCCACCAAAATGTATGTCCTCAAAATCCTTCCCGGGGAAAACGCCATTGTGGTCGGTCC
>JAMOPH010000207.1 GCA_027064665.1 bacterium
TTTCCTCGTATTTTTCCATCGGCGGGGCGATTTTGCTCTCCGTCGGCGGGCGGCTCTCCCGCGGAAGATACGGAATTTCCACGACCTCAACATTGGCGCTTGTCAGAGGCGTGTGCTCGGACAGGTCCCGGCGGCGGGGGTCGTGCAGTCTCCGCCGCAGGACATCGTCAAGCGCAAGGTCGGCAAAGATGATATCCTCGGCGAAACTGTCCGCGCGGGCGACAATCTCGCCGTTCTGGTTGACCACAAACGACGACCCGTCAAACACAAGTTCGTCCTGCCCGCCGACAAGGTTCACATAGGCGATGGGAATAACCGCATCCCGCGCGCGGGTGGAGACCATCCGCTCCCGCAGGTGCCTTTTGGTGTAATCGTAGGGGGAGGAGTTGATGTTTATCACCAAATCCGCGTTGCCCACCAGCGCCTCGGCGGAGACCGGTCCCTCGGGATGCCAGATATCCTCGCAGATGCTCATCCCGAACCGGAACGCCGGCGTGTCGTAGATTTTGGGCGTGTCTCCGGCGGCGAAATACCTTTTTTCGTCAAAGACGCCGTAGTTCGGCAGGAAAATTTTGCGGTAGGTATCCCACACGCGCCCGCGGAATATGATTGCGGCGGCATTGTAGAGGTCGTCCTCCATCTCGGGGAAACCGACGATGATGATGGAATTTGAGTGCGCCGTCGCCCGGGCGATTTCGTCCACGGCGTCGCCTGCCTCCTGCACGAAATCAAGGTTTAGAAGCAGGTCCTCGGGGGGATATCCGCACACTACCAGTTCGGGGAAAGCGATGATATCCGGCGCGAACTTTTCGGCGGACTCCACCGCAGAGACAATTTTTTTGACATTGCCCTCAAAATCGCCCACGATGGGGTTTATCTGCGCCAGCGCCACGCGGATTGTCCTCATATCCTCCTCCCTAAATCTGCCAATCAGAAGTTAACACCGGCAGGAGGGTTTGGCAATTTTATTCTCGGGAATGGTTCCCTTATTTCAATGAAAGTCGGCTATGGATAAAATCGCTTACCGAGCCGGGATGCAGAAGCGAGTTCTGATAAAAGATGGATTTGTTTTTTTATCTGTTCGGGTTGGAATTGTCCGGGCGGTTTTTTTTGTGTTGTAAAAGTGGTTGACATCAAAAATATGTATGCTACTATACACATACATAAATAATCGGAGGCAGAGATGAAACCTTTAGCGCTAATCTCCATATTCGTTCTTGTCGCGGTAGGTTGGGCGCTTTTCCCTGCGTCGGTGCAGGACCCTCGCCAAATTGACCTCGCCGCCGTGGATAACAGCGGATATGGTGTCCACGGAGAGGTGCTCAAACATCACATTCACCTGCCGGATGGCATCCTTCGCAATCCCGACGATTTTGTCGTGGTCCAGTTGACCGATTCCGGCGAGGTGGAAATCCCCGCCGGCAGGTCGGATTTGTGGCTCTACCGCTACAAAAGCGGATATGTGCGCAATATTTTGCTGTATCTCCCCGTCAATGTTGAACCCAGCGGCACGACCTTTTATCGGATATACATCGGGCGGCGCCCCAAAAAGAGGCATTCCGCCTACGAAATCTCCAGACGCAGGGGGAAAATTGCCATCAAAAAGGATTCTTTAGTGTATGAAATTGATTTCAAAAAACTGAAAGCAAACCCCGCCAGGAGCAAAAAATTCTGGGATTTTCTGGTTCTGCGCACGATAGTGAACCGCAGGGATACCTCCGAATATGTTATGCTCAACGCCCCGGTGGCGGTTGAGGATACGCTTTCCGGCGAGGTGCGGTATATCTACACCTACGGCGAGCCTCGGGTTGAAATTGACGAGGGCGGGTGGGGCGCCGAGGTCCGCCTGTTCTTTGAGGATGATGTCCGCAGGTACGACATAAAAACTCGCCGCACCGAGCACACCGACGATTTCTCCGCCTATGTGCGCCTGCTTTTCCCCGCTCAAAATTCCTGGGTTGAGGTTCAAACTCGCCGGACAAACAAAAAAATCGTCCCGATGGTCAACCGGTATATCTATCATTTCTGCACCTTCAGCGGCTTGGACACCGCGAATATGCAGGTTGCGGTGAGACGCCGGCTTTTTGCGGACAGGCGCAATGTGTTCTCAATCTTTGACCCCACCAGAGCGGACAGCCCGCTCTCGGATTCGGTTCAGATCTACGAAAAGGTTTTCTCCGGCGACACCATCAATTTCGGTGCCTTTGACACCAGGGGCGCAAGAGGGTATTACGAATACTTCGCTGTAGCCAAAAAGGACACTCTGGTGTTTTTCGGCGTCGCCGGCGATGGCAAATATCAGAACAACTATCCAATGGGACAGGCTCTTGTTTACGCCGGCGGG
>JAMOPH010000208.1 GCA_027064665.1 bacterium
CGCGCCGGCGGAAAGGAGCATCTCCGCGGAAATCTCCCCGGTGAACGCGCCCTTCGGCTCGGGATGCATATTCTGCGCGCCCAGAATTATCTTTGACTCCTTCTCCCGCAAAATCAGGCTGACCGGGTAAAGGTCCACAAACGGCGGACAGATTGCCACATCGGCGAAATTCACATCCGAAAGTCTGTCGGCAAGTTGGCGCGCCAGAGTTTGAGCCTCGGGCACGGTTTTATGCATCTTCCAGTTGCCGGCGATAAGTTTTTTCCTCATAATCCGCCTCCTTCGTTGAGGCAAAATAGCACTTTTCTCCGAATCGGGCAACAAATTTCAGACGAAAATATCTGGAGAAAGTTCACCTCTTCACAAGGGCACCGGTGCGCACGGAAAGAGCACCAGTGCGCACAAAAAGGTTCGTTACGCCCTTCACAAGGGCACCAGTGCCCTCAAAAAGAGCACCGGTGCTCACAAAAAGCGCAGAAATATCCACTCCGACAGGGGGCGTGCGCAAAAATTCGGGGAAACCCCACCAAAATGAGGTCTCCCCGCTGAACCTCAAAAGTCTGCCGGATTCGGATTATTTCGCCTGCTCAATTATGGACAGGACCCACTCTTTCTTCTCGTCCCGAAGTTCGGGGGAATTTGCCTCAAGGTTGAGGCGGATAAGTGGCTCTGTGTTTGACGGGCGCAGGTTGAACCACCAATCGCCGAAATCAAAGGTAATTCCGTCGGTTCTGTCGGGCTGGGCGCCGGTTTCCTTCTGCACAATCTCGGCAACCCTCTCAAGCGTCCTGTGCCTGTCGGCGACCTTTATGTTAATCTCGCCGGTGCGGTAGTAGTGGTCCATCTCCGCCACGACCTCGGAGGGTCTTTTCTCAAGTTCGGAGAGAAGTTCTGCCACCACAAGGAACGCAATCAGCCCGGAGTCGGCATACCAGTGGTCCCTGAAATAGAAATGCCCCGAATGTTCCCCGCCGAAGACGGCGTTGTGTTTGCGCATCAGGGGCTTTATGAAGGCGTGCCCCACACGGGAACGAATCGGCTTGCCGCCGTATTTTTCTATTGTCTCCGGGACAGTCTTTGAGCAGATGAGATTGTAGACGATGGCGCTCCCCGGAAATCTCTGAAGCATTTTCCGGGCGACCATTGCGGTTATCATATCTCCGCCCACAAGGTTGCCCTTCTCGTCCACGATGAACATCCTGTCGGCATCGCCGTCAAAGGCAACGCCGAAATCATAGTTCTTTCTAACGACCAATTCCCGCAGGTCCTTGGTGTTCTCGGGTTCTATCGGGCTGGGCAGATGATTCGGGAAATTGCCATCGGGCTCAAAGTAGAGTTTTTCCACCTTGAAGGGAAGTCTCTCAAACAGATGGGGAAGAATCACGCCTGCCACGCCGTTGCCGGCATCAACGGCAATGCTGAACGAGCACAGATGCAGTCTCTGAATAAAGGACAAGCAGTGAGTGATATAATCATCCAGTATGTCCTTTCTGGCAACGATGCCGGGTTTTCCGGCTTTGCGGAAACTTCCGCTCTGGACAATCCTTTTTATCTCGGGGATGCCCGAATCCCCCGAAAGCGGGATGGCGTCCCTTTTGCACATCTTAAATCCATTGTATTCCGGCGGGTTGTGGGAGGCGGTAATCATAATTCCGCCGTCGTATCCGTATTTTCCCACGGCGAAATAGAGGGCATCGGTGGAGACCACGCCAATCAGTTCCACATCGGCGCCGGCGTCGGTAATTCCCCGGACAAGCGCCTGCTCCAGCGCCTCGGAAGACAGCCTGATATCCCGCCCGACCGCAACCTTTTTGGCTCCAATCACCTGAACAAACGCACCACCAACAAGATACGCCACATCCTCGTTCAACTGGTCAGGGTAGGTTCCCCTTATGTCGTATGCCTTGAAAATCTTTTCATCAACCATCGCAGCCTCCCTGCAAAAAGTTCAAATTTCTATTAAACTTACATCCAAAATTTTAGCAAGCAAATTTTGTTTTTGCGGGCGATTGTATTGACCAGCGCCCAAATAGACATATATTTTATAAAAACAAAAAGCCGGGAGGGAAAAATGAGAAGGGGGAAGTTTCTCGTTCCTTTGTTGGTTTTGGTCTGTGTTGCCGGCGCAACAGCCCAGGGCTTTGACCCGGAAAGATACGAGCGCAACAAAGCCGCCCTTGGAGGAAATCAGGGGATTTCCGCAAAATCACTTCTCGTGCACAACGACTACATAGCGGTCCAGTTGGATGACAATCCCTCTGCCGACTACGGGAGATTCAACATCGGCACCTGGCCCGAGAACAGGACCCTCACCTATGCCTACCCGTCGGACCCGT
>JAMOPH010000209.1 GCA_027064665.1 bacterium
TAGATTTCCTTTGCCTTTTCCATCTCGGCGTTGAAGATGGGCTCAAGGAGTTTCCAGGCGCGGTCGCGCAGTTCCTCGGGGGAGTATCCGTCGGGGTTGCCGGAGACCCACCGGTCAGTGATAAGATGCGGATAGCGATTTATATCGCGATAGATTGGGAACTCACTGTCGTCGCAGGCAAGGATGAGGGGAAGGTTTTTGTCGGCGAAGAACTTGTGAAGAGCGCCCTCTATAATGTGGAAATATTTTGCCAGTCTTTCCTTTTCCGCCTCGTATCCGCCGGCGTGCCCGTGATAGACAGCGGCGCGCTTGCCGCTTCTTGGCGGACCGATTGTCCTGAACTGCGGACTTTTAGAGGTCTCATCAATGGGCACCACCTCATCAATGTTTGTAGGAAGTCCCTCAACGGGGATTTCCACCAGACTATAGTGGCTCGCCTCGTAAAGTTTGAGGTTTTTCTTGCTCAGCGCCAGAAGATAAAATCCGCGGTCTGTGTTGAGGAGTTCAAATATGGGCACCAGATGAAAATACCGCGACACCTCAGCAATCTCCTCAACCTCAACGGGAAGCCTGAAATACAAAAACACATTCTGCGATATGAAAACCGCCAGACCATTTTTCTGATACTGCCAGAAGACCGAGGTCTCATAAAGCCTTCTGGCGGGTTTGATGAGGTCTTCAACTATTTCTTTGTCAAAACCGCAGGAGCGCAACTTTTTCTCCGCAAGATGATACAGGTTTTTGAACCGGATAGGATTTTGCACCACCTTCTTCCCGGAGTGATATGTGGGCATATAGATTGAAATTCCCACATTTCCCGCTTGCTCAATGAGGGGCTTTATGTCCTTGGGAATCAGGTATTCCATACACACCTTCCTTTCTTTGTCCTCAAGTTAAAAATACCTCCTCGCCCAAACGACCACAAGGTTAATATTTTGTCAAACGCTCCACAACAATTTTTTTAAATTTCAATTTTGTATTTCTCTATTTTTCTGTAAAGCGTCCTCAGACCAATTCCCAGAAGTTTTGCGGCGCGGGTTTTGTTTCCGCCGGTTTTTCTGAGTGCCCTCTCAATTGCCTGCCGCTCAATTTCCTCCATCGTCCCCTCAAATTGAATCTCATCCTCGGATTTCATAAACGACGGCAGTTGGTCAAGGATTTCCCCCTGAGATAGAATCACCATTTCCTCAAGGGCGTTGCGAAGTTGCCGAACATTGCCCTCCCACGGATATTTCATAAACTCATCCATAACCTTTCGGGACACGCCTTTTATTTTGCGCCCGAATTTTGCCGAAAGTTTTTTGATAAAAAACGCCACCAGCGGCGGGATATCCTCGGGGCGCTCCCGCAGCGGCGGAAGTTCTATTGTGAACACGCTCAGGCGGTAATACAGGTCATCGCGGAAACGCCCGGTTTTTATCATCTCCCGCAGGTTCTTGTTCGTGGCGGCGATGATGCGGACATCAACCTTTATCGGCTCGCTGGCGCCCAGCGGCTCAACCTCGCCGGACTCTATCACCCTCAAAAGTTTCGCCTGAAGCGCCGGCGGCATATCGCCAATCTCGTCAAGGAAAAGCGTGCCGCCGTGGGCTATCTCAAATTTTCCGGGTTTTCTTCGGGTAGCGCCGGTGAACGCCCCCTTCTCATACCCGAAAAGTTCGCTCTCCAGAAGGTTTTCCGGTATCGCCGAACAGTTTATCTTGACCAGTTTTCCGGTTCTCGGCGAGAGGTTGTGAATTGCCTCGGCGACCAACTCTTTCCCTGTGCCGCTTTCGCCGGTTATCAGCACTGTGGAATCCGTCGGCGCGACGGCACTTATGCGCATAAAGACCTCTCTCATCTGCGGGGAAACACCGACCATTCCCTGAAAAACGGTCTCGCCCTCAACTGCGGCTAAAAGTTTTGTGCGCTCGGCGGCGATGCGGTGATGCTCCAGCGCCTTGAGGATAAGTGCCCTCAGCCGCTTGATGTCAATCGGCTTGACCAGATAGTCATACGCCCCGGACTTCATCGCCTCAATGGCGGTCTCCACCGTGGCGTGCCCGGTGACCAGTATCACGGGGGTGTCGGGAAGTTTCTCCCGGCAGAACTGAAGAATCTCCATCCCGCCGACCTTGCCGGGAAGCACCAGATCGGCAATAACCACCCCCGGCTGATGGCTGAGGGCAAGTTGTGTGGCGCTTTCGCCGTCGGTGGCGGTGATTATCTCGCCCACCGGCTCCAGAATTTCTGCCATCGTCTCAAGTTCGGTCTCGTCGTCGTCCACGATCAGTATTTTCTCCCGGGCGTCCACGATTAGAATATTGCTCAAGGGAAACATT
>JAMOPH010000210.1 GCA_027064665.1 bacterium
GCCCCGAAGTTCAATCCACTGGGCAATCCGTGTTGCCGACCGGTCAAGGATGTAGTTGAGTTGCCGGTAATGCGCCAGATATAGCCGGTTGGGACCGTCAATCAGCGTGTCGGTTATGCCGTAGGAGAGTTTGAAACCAATCACCACCACAAAGGGCATTCTCTGGCGCAGGTCCTCTATTTCCGGATGGAACCACAGGTTATCCGTGCGGGCAAACCCCACTAAAGGAAGTTCCAGTTTACCTGTGGCATATTCTTTCAGTTCGGCGGAGAATTTTTCCGCCAGACTGCGCTCGCTGTCGCCCTGCGAATTTTGGGTCGGATTATCTGTTGCCCGCCCGCTTCCCTGCGCAGAAAATTTAACTTCGTTTTCGCTCATATTATCCTCGGCACGCCGAAAAGACCTTCCTTGTTGTCCGGGGCATTTTTGAGGGCGTCCTCGTGGGACAAAGTTTCCCCGGGAGTGTCCGGGCGAAGTCGCACCGCCGCCTCATCCAGCGGGCTTATCATCGGCTCCAGACCCTCCACATCAAGTTCTGCCACCTTTTCCACGAACTCAATTATCCTGCCGAACTGTTCCGCAAACTGCTCAAGTTCCTCATCGCCAAACTCAAGCCGGGCAAGTTCGCCTATGTGCCGGATTTGATTTTTGTCCATAAAATTTCTCCCCGAATTTTTTATTACAAAAAACTATGTTTTTGTTTTCTGCGGGGCAACAAGTATTTGTGCGAACCGGGGAAATTTGTTTAAATTTTCACCTGATAGGATTGAGATAATACTTGAATTTTAGATTTTTCTAAATATTTTAGCAAGATAAAAAGGAGGGAGTTATGTTAGTGGCAGTAGCGGCAAGAGGAACTGACTGGAGCGCACCGTGCGATCCTCGTTTTGGGAGGGCTGATGGCTTCGTGATAATAGACAGCGACACCGGTCAGATAGTTGACGCTATAAGGAATCCCAATGTTGCGGCGGGCGGCGGCGCTGGGATCAACACCGCACAGATGCTTGCCAACCGCGGCGTCAAGGTGATAATCGCCGGGGCGGTCGGTCCCAACGCCTTCGGTGTCCTTCAGTCGGCTGGAATTGCCGTCTATTCCTCAGCCGGATATGCGACAGTGAAGGACGCCTATGAGGCTTTCAAAGATGGAAAACTTGCCCCCATCACCGCGCCCGGTCCTGAGGGACACGCTCGCCCGGGCGGTGGATTCGGTCCCGGCGGTTATGGTCGTGGCGGTGGCTGGGGCAGAGGAGGATGGTGAAAAAATCAAACGGAGGTGATATGATATGCCTTGGAGAGATGGAACAGGACCCGCTGGAGGCGGACGAGGAAGAGGTGGCGGACGCGGTCTGGGTCGCGGCGGCGGACGGGGTATGGGTCCCTGCGGAAGAGGGCTGGGACCCGGCGGATACTGTGTCTGCCCAAAATGCGGCACCCGCGTCCCGCATCAACCGGGAATCTCCTGCGTGGAGACCAAATGCCCTAACTGCGGGAGCCCTATGGTCCGTGAAACATAATCTCAGGGAAGGTGAAAATGATTGTCTCGGTTGCCAGCGGCAAAGGGGGAACCGGAAAGACCACCGTGGCGGTGTCGCTCGCAATAGCCGCCGCCCCGGTGGCTCTTGTTGACGCCGATGTGGAGGAACCAAACTCAAACATACTTCTGCGGGCTGAACACTCCACCGTGAAAAAGGCTTCGCTGCCCTTCCCCGTCGTGGATATGAAAAAGTGCGATTTCTGCGAGAAATGCTCGGATTTCTGCGCATACAACGCCATTGTGGTTTTGAGGGGTCTTAAGGTTTTTGCCGTGCCGGAAATCTGCAAATCCTGCGGCGGATGTGTCCTCGTGTGCCCGCAGAAAGCAATAACCGAACAGCCGCGGGATATAGGCTACATAAAGTTCGGCGAGCGCTTGGGCGTCCGGTTGATTGAGGGCGAGTTGAATATAGGTGAGTCATCGGCGACCCCATTGATAAGAATGCTCCGTCATTATTTCCCCGAAAACTACGATGTGGTGATTGATTCCCCGCCCGGTGCGGCTCATCCTATGGTGGAGTCCGTCCGCCACGCGGATTTTGTGATTCTGGTCACCGAGCCCACGCCGTTCGGTCTGCACGACCTTCGCGAGGCGATGGTCATCATAAAAACGCTGGGCAAACGCGCCGGGATTGTCATAAACCGCGCCGATATCGGCACAGATGAGGTCAAACAATTCGCCCGCAGGAACAACCTGCCGGTGCTTATGGAGATTCCCTTTGACGAGGAGATTGCGCGGAACTATTCAATGGGGCGTGCGCCGGCAGAATTTTCCCCGCA
>JAMOPH010000211.1 GCA_027064665.1 bacterium
TAACCGCCGCTCCTGCTTGAGCAACGAGGAAAAACCCCAACATCAGTACAAAAACCCACCGTCTCATAATGCCTCCTTTGTTAGAGTAATTTTCACCCTCAAAGAACAACCGCGCAACAGATTCCCCCATCCGTCGCGCTAATAAAATATCTTTCAATAAGTTATACCCACCCTCTTTACTATCTCCCGCAACTTGTCCGCATAACAATATAAATCCGCAAGAGAATATGTCAAGATTTTTTTATAACCACCACTTAAAATAATAAACCACGGCAACCACAAACAACAGCGAAACAACCGTGAAATCAAACTTCAACCCAAAACTCACCTCCATCAGCGCCAGATTCAAAGTTATTGTCTCAAATCCGAAATTTATTTTATATGTCAAAAAATCTCTCACCACACCAGTTGGCAGAATCATCCTCAAAAGTTCCGACACCAGCGCCCCAGAAATCATACCAACCACAAGCGCCACCACAAAGGTCCAGAACTTTTTTGTGCCCTCGCCCCTCATAGATTTTTCCAAAACCGCCAAAAAATTCCATTCCCCAAACCCACCCCCGTTTAATCACCTGCTCAAACTTTCGCACCGAAATCCACCACGGACTGCAAAATTTTCAACCCGTCCGCCGAGCCCAAAATCTCTGCCGCCGCCCGCTCCGGATGAGGCATCATCCCCAGCACATTGCCGCGTTCGTTGACCAGTCCGGCGATATTGTTCAGACTGCCATTGGGATTAGTTCGCTCGGATACATTCCCCTCCGGGTCGGAGTATCTGAAAACCACCTGCCCTTTTGCCTCTATTTCCGCCAGAGTGGACCGGTCGGCGAAATAGTTGCCCTCAAAATGCGCCACCGGAATTCTCAGGACCTGCCCCACAGAAAGGTTTTGAGTGAACGGCGTGTCGGTGCGCTCAACACGGATATGAACCCAATCGCAGATAAATCTCAGTCCTCTGTTGGGAAGCATCGCTCCCGGTAGAAGTCCGCTTTCCAAAAGAACCTGAAATCCGTTGCATATCCCCAGCACAAGACCACCACGCCCGGCGAAATCTATCACATCCTCCATTATCGGCGAGAACCTCGCAAACGCCCCGGTGCGGAGATAATCGCCGTAGGAGAACCCGCCCGGCAGAACCACAAGGTCAACATCGCCGGGAAGACCATCCTTGTGCCACAGATACTCTACCTCCACCCCCTCAAGCAACGAGAATGCCCACGCCGTGTCTCTGTCGCAGTTTGACCCCGGGAAAACCACAACCCCGACCTTCATAATTCGCCTTGCCCTTGAAAATATTTTGTTAAAATTTATTTACAACAGCCCTTCTGTCAAGTTTTTTATAACCAATGAGATTGAAAAACACAAAAATAAAAACGCTCCCCCTGACCGGGATTTTTATACTCCACACCGCAATCTATATATGGGCTGTGTGGCAACAAAGTTTTATAATAGGCGGTAAATTGTATATCCTTTTAGCAGATGATGCTATGATTTCCCTCAAATACGCCCAAAACCTGATACATCACGGGCAACTCGTATGGAATCTCGGTGAAAAGGTTATGGGTATCACAAACCCCGGCTGGACACTGATTATGGCGGGAACAATGCTTCTGCCAATACCCCGCAATCTTGCTGGCTTGCCCGTGGCGGCGCTCGGATTGATAATAAACCTCGCACTTATCTACATAATTTATCAAACGCTAACAAAAAGCTATGGCAATTCTATCGCCTTTTTGCTCTCCCTGTGGCTTGGGGTATATATGCCCCTTGTGTTCTGGTCGGTTCACGGGTTTGAGACCGCCGCACAGACACTTTTCATCGCAGCGGCGACGGCTAAAATACTTCCGCAAAAACTCTCCGGGGGAAAAGCCATCGCCGCGCTGCCCTATCTGTGGGCGGCATACATAATCCGCCCCGATGCCGCACTGTTTATCGCCCTGCTTTCGGTCGCCGCAATAATACTCAACCGGAACTCCCCCCTGCGGAAAAAGACGATACTTTTTGTCTGCCTTTCCGGAGCGATAATTCTCGGCACTCTAATCGCGCAAAAACTCTACTACGGCGACTGGCTGCCGAACACTTACTACTTAAAGTCCACCGGCGGAGCAAAATCTATCGCCGGCGGAGTTGTGTATTTTGCAAAATCCCTGTGGTCGGATGGAATTCTGCCGATTTTCGCCCTTGCAATGCTGGGAATATACAGTTGGTTCCGGCGAAAAAATCTGCGGGCGGGCGCACTGCTTACGGCGGCACTAATTGCGATATGGTCTGCCTATATAATGTGGACCGGCGGCGATTGTTTCCCCCACGCAAGATTTTTTATGCCCATAATTCCGGCGCTGGTTTTTGCCGCCGCCGAGGGAATTGAATTCATCCTGATAACTCACAAAAACCCAGTTTTGGATACCCCGATTCGGAGCGCAAAACAGATGCTTTTCGCCTGCGCTGTGGGGATATTTTTCGGGCTTTTGATGCTGTGGCAGATTGCAAACTATCCCGACTTTTTCGGTCCCGACAAAAACCGTGTGGACAGAGTTGCGGTGGCGCAGTATTTGGAAAAACTTTCCCTGCCGCCGGGGACAAAAATCGCCGTGTTTGAGGCGGGGACAATCCCGTTTCTGCTGCCCGATTTCCGCTACATTGACCTTTTGGGCAAAAACGACCGCCATATCGCCCGCACACGGGCACACCCCGGACTTATCGGGCACAACAAATGGGATTTTGACTACTCCCTCGGGAAACTCAAGCCCGACATAATCTGCGCCCGGGACAACTACGAGAATTTCCCGGACTCTGTGGCGGCGCTGATTTTAGCCAACGCCGAAAAGTTCCCCAAAAACTCGGTCTTTTTCCCATCGGCGCTGTGGATTCATCCCGAATTCGTAAGACACTACCGAAAAAACCGCCTTCCCATAAAAACCCCCTTCGACACCCACTGGACATTCGCAAGGGATGAGTTTTTCCGCAGACACAGGACTTTGAAGGCGCAACCCCCTTTCCTCCTTGACAAATAATCGCGCCCAAGGATATATTGACCTTCGCACAACCCAATCCGGGGAGAGAAGATGAAAAATTTTTTAGATATGTTCCTCCATTCCTCCGTCCTGTCGCAGGTAATTATCCTGCTTTTGATTATAATGTCCGCCTACTCGTGGGCGATAATGTATGTGAAATGGCGCAGATTGAGGTTCATCTCGCAGACGAACAAAAAAATCCGTGCGCTGGTTGAGGGGCGGAAAATCGGCGATGTCCTTGCGATGACACTGACCCCGCAGGACAACCCGTTAGTTCGGCTGATTGAGGCGATAAAGCAGGAGTCCACGCTGGAGAAAGTGACCACCAAAGAGGGCAAAACGGTTATAAGGCGGATATTTCCCGACCTCGGCACTCTGCGGGACAGGCTGGATGCCGAAATTGAGGTGATTTTAGCCGACGAGGAACGGCAGATTGATTTTCTCTCCACCACGGCGAGTGTGGCGCCGTTTCTGGGGCTTCTGGGAACAGTTTTGGGAATCACGCAGAGTTTCTGGGAAATCGGGCAGCACAGCACGGCAAATATCGCTGTGGTCGCCCCGGGGATGGCTGAAGCCCTCATCACCACAATTGTCGGGCTTCTGGTGGCAATTCCGGCGGCGCTGGGGTATCACTTCCTCCGCTCAAAAATGAAGGACCTCGTCACAGAACTTGAGCATTTCTCAAGGCATCTTCTGGTCAAAATCAGCCGCGGGAACTGACTATGAAAAGAGCCACGCTCACACTGATGGTGCTTTGCGGCGCAATTTTTGCCGGAGAGGACATTGAGGCAAGATTTTTCGCCTCGGCGATGAGTCTGCCGGTGTTCTCAAATCCCGCGCCGCCCAGCGATGACTGCGCCTTTGCAGATTTTCTGTTTGAAAACCAACTGTATGAGGACGGCGCCGGCGAATACCAGAAAGAGGCGTTTTTGAACAGGATGTCGCAGGGATATGACTACGCCTCATATCAGCGGGCGCTGTGCCTTATAAGGATTCGTGATTTTGACGGCGCCGCCGCAGTGCTGGACAAACTTTCCTACTCGGCGCTGGACAGGGAAGTCTCCTATCGGGCAAGGCTTCTGAGGGCAATTGTTGAGGTGGCACGGCACAACCCTCACCGGGCGGAGTTTCTCCTGTCAACCCTTCTGGGCAACTCGCCGGAGTTTGCGGATGAAATCCATTTCTGGCGGGGATGGATAAGGCTGGTGCAGTATGATTTTGATGGCGCCCTCGCCGATTTTGACGCCGTGTGCAACACCCCCGAAAGAAACCCGTTCTATTTCTCCCGTGCCTACGGAATAAAGCGCTGGCTGGACATAAATCTGGACAAAATCCCGCAGAAATCTCCGGAACTTGCTCGATACCTTTCGGGAATTCTGCCCGGCGCAGGACAGACCTACGCCGGAAATCTGGGCGCAGGACTCAACTCCTTTGTAATCAACGGCGCTCTGGGATACCTCACCCTCAGCGAACTCATAAAGAAAAACTACATTCAGGGACTGACGATTTTCACTATGCTCTGGAACAGATATTATTTCGGCGGGATGATAAACTCGCAGATTATGGCGGAAAATTTCAACCGCCGGCAGTATAATTCGGCGATTGCGCTTTTGATGGACACCTATCTTGCGCCGCCGGACTCGTCGTTTCTGCCGCCGGAAAAACCAAAACCGCCCTACGCCGACGAGACACCAAAATTCCTCAACGGCGCCTCGGTTATGGCGCTGGCTCTTTTGAACCTGTATCAGAAGCGAATAACCACCCAGGACGCTCAGGAGTGCCAGTTTCAGATAGGCTGTTCGCAGTTTTCAAAACTCTCGTTTATGCGGCACAATCCGCTCACAGCGCTTCTGATGACTTCCGACCGGCTCCAGCGCTGCAATCCCTTCGCCCACAAATACTACCCCGCCGACTCCACAGGGCATTTAGTGGACAAATTGTGGGGACCGTAAAACCAAAAATATCTTTTCCCGCCCCGTTTTTGATTTTACTTTCTTAAAACAATTCGGGAGGGCTGAATGAGGGCAAGTTATAAATTGCTGCGCCAGTTGATAGATTTTGACTGGTCGCCGGAGGAACTGGCGGAAAAGTTCACTATGTCCGGCTCGGAGGTTGAGGGGATAATTTATCCCCGCCGGTGGATTTCGGATATAGTCGTCGCCGAGGTCAGGGAGGTCAGAAAGGATACGCCCCGTCCGGGGCTTTCCGAATGCGTGGTCTTTGACGGCAAGCGGGAGTATATCACCCTCTCTGGTGCGCCGAACATAAAACCCGGCATCAAAGTCGCCTTTGTGCGCCCCGGAGGAAAAATTTTCGGCGAAAAACAAATCGGCATCCTTGAGATTGAGGGGCACAAAAGCGAGGGGATGATGTGCTCCGGCGTTGAGGTCGGAGTGGGATTCCCCAAAGATGAACTGCTCCCGGTTCCCGAGGATACTCCTCCGGGCGAGGACTTGATTGACCTTCTGAACTGGCGGGATGAGGCGATTTTTGAGATGGAAATCACGCCCAACCGTCCCGATTGCTATGGACACTGGGGACTTGCCAGAGAGATTGCCGCGCTGAAGGGAACTCCGTGGGAGCCCACAATACCCCGTCCGCAGCGCACAGTTGAGGATACCGGCGGAGTTGAGGTTGAAATCCAGACGCCGCACTGCCCAAGATACACCGGCAGACTTGTTGAGGGCGTCAAAGTCAAACCTTCGCCGCTGTATCTTCAGGGGCTACTTGCCGCCCTCGGAATGCGCCCCATCAACAACATCGTGGACATCACAAACTATGTTATGATGCTGACCGGTCAACCCATCCACGCCTTTGACGAGCGCAAACTGGGACGGAAAATCATCGTCAGGATGGCAAACCCCGGCGAGAAATTTATCACCCTTGACGGCGTTGAGCGGGAACTTTCGCCGGAGATTATGATGATTGCCACACCGGAAAAGCCGGTCGCCGTAGCGGGAATTATGGGCGGCGAGAACTCCGAGGTTGACGAGACCACCACCGATATCGTGATTGAGGTGGCGTATTTCAACCCGTCCACCGTGCGCCGGGGCAAAAAACTTCTTGAACTGACCACCGAATCGGCGATAAGATTTGAGCGGGGCACCGACCCCAACATCCCGCCGGCGGTGTCGGACATAATCGCCGCTATGACTGAACAACTTGCCGACGCCGAAAAAGTCTACAGAATCGTTGATGTTTATCCCAATCCGATTGAGCCGGCAAAGGTCACCCTCACCGACGAAAAAGTTGAGCGACTGTTGGGCAAAAAAATCCCCCGCCAGACCTCACGGCAGATTTTAGTGTGTCTCGGGCTGGATATAGTCTCGGAGAACGCCGGCGGAGTGACATATCTTGTGCCAACATTCCGCCCTGACCTTGTGCGGGAGGTTGACCTGATTGAGGAGGTCGGCAGGATATACGGTTTGAACAACATTGAGCCGTCGTCCCGAGCGCAGGGGGAAATCCCCGCAGAACTGGGCGAGGAGGTCAAACTCCGCCACTATTTAGAGGATATAATCTCCGGGATGGGTTTCCGCTACGCAATGACCGACCCGCTGGGCAATGAAAAACTTTTCTCCAAATTTGCCACCAGACCGCTGGTGAAGATCAAAAATCCGCTGTCGGACGATCTGGCGGTGATGAGACCGAATCCTCTGCCGGGGCTTGTGGGCGCTGTCGCCCGAAACCTCAACCGTGGACACCGCACAGTCAGACTCTTTGAGATTGATTTCGGATACTGGCAGGAAAACGACGAATACCACGAGAGAATGTATATCGTCCTCGCCGGCGGCGGAAAAAGGTTCCCGATATCGTGGAATCTTCCCGACGAACCGCTGGATTTCTTTGACATCAAGGGGGCGACAGAATCACTGTTAGAAAAATTCGGCATAACCGCCTCGTTTGAGCCGTCGGGGGCGAAATTCGCCGAGGAAAACCTATTCCTCACAATCACCGATGCCGCCACGGGGGAGAAAATCGGATTTGTGGGCACGCTGGCAAAATCCCTGTGGGATTTCTACGAACTCCGTCAGGATGTGCATTTCGCCCTGCTGGAGTTTGACGCCCTGAAACCGTATTTCGCCGCCACGCCGAAATACCGGGCATTTTCCCGGTTTCCCGGTGTGCGCCGTGATGTGGCACTGATTATGGACAGGCAAATCCCGGCGCAGAAAGTCCTTGATGCCGCCCGCAAAATCGCCGCCGACGCAGAAAAAATCGGTCTGTTTGATGTCTATTCGGGGAAACCTATCCCGCCGGACAAAAAATCCCTCGGACTTTTCTTCATCTTCCGCGCCCCTGACAGAACACTCACCGACGAGGAGGTCAACGAAAAGTTCAACCGGATAGTCTCCCAACTCTGCGCCGAATTTGACGCCACCGTGAGGGAACAATAACCTCAATACCGAATTTCCTTCTCCCTCTGGGAGAAGGTGCCGAACGAAGTGGGGTGGATGAGGGCATATTTTTCAATCTCCCCCCTCATCCTCTAACTCCTTCTCCCACCGGGGGAGAAGGAGAACCATATTGAAAAAGGTATCATAGCATTTTGGAATTTCCAGCGGCGGAGTAAAATCTTTGATTTAGTCCGCCGCAAAATCCCGAAATTCTTTGGAAAGGGGCGCGGGGGAGAACCTTTCTTTTAAGAAAGGTTTCCCCCGCAAAAAAATATTCCGAAAATCATTTGACGGATTTGGGAATGTGGTTTATTTTTATCAATCCTTTATCGGGGCATAGATGGAGGTCAAAGGGTGAAGAATATAGTCAGGTTGGGGGTTATTTTGATGATTTATGCCGGGGTTGCCGGGGCATTGCTTGGATGGGTTTACACCAAAACTGCGCCGAAGATTGAGGAGCAAGCCCGGATGGAACGCCAGCAGGCGATAAAAGAGGTGATGCCGCCGGATGCGAAGGTGTTTGAGGAAAAGACCCTTTCCGATGGCACAGTTGTGGTTGTGGGTTATGCTGATGATGCGAAGACGCAGGTTGCGGGTTATGCCGCCGAGGCGGTCGGGACGGGTTTTTCAAGCGATGTGCGCACTATGGTGGGATTTCTGCCGGATTTCAGAATCAACGCAATAAAGGTGATATCTCAGAACGAGACGCCCGGACTGGGCACCCACACGCAGGACGAGTGGTTCCAGAAGCAGTTCTCGGGCAAAACCATTGATGAACTTTTGGTGAACAAGGACGGCGGGAAAATTCAGGCGATTACCGGCGCGACGATTTCCTCCCGGGCGGTGACGAATTCTGTGCGAAAACTTGCGGAAAAACTTTCGCAAAGCACCGAACTTCCCAAAACTGCTCCACAGACCGCCGCCGTAGATTCAACTCAAACTCCCCAAAATTGACTATAAAGGAGGATTTCTATGATAAAGGAATTCACCAAAGGTATACTCAAGGAAAACCCGGTTTTGGTTCAGGCGTTGGGGCTATGTCCCACACTTGCGGTGACATCCACCGCGTATAATGGGATTGGTATGGGTATTGCGGTTATTTTTGTGCTAACTATGTCAAATATCATTGTGTCGCTGATAAAGAAAACCGTGCCATCAAAAATTAGAATTCCAATTTTTATCACGGTTATAGCGACATTTGTTACTATTGTAAAACTGGTTATGGCGGCATATACCCCGGCGCTATCTAAACAATTGGGGATATTCATTCCGCTTATAGTGGTGAACTGTATAATTTTGGGGCGCGCGGAGGCATTCGCCAGCAAAAACGGCGTTCTGGCATCCGCCCTGGACGGACTTGGAATGGGAATCGGGTTCACGCTGGTGCTTTTTGTGATGGGAACAATCCGCGAAATTCTGGGAAGCGGCACGCTGACGCTGGGGTTCCCGCTTTTGGTCAACCCGTTCACAATCAATGTCCTGGGCAATGGCTACAACCCCGCGCTTTTGATGATTTTGCCCCCCGGCGGTTTTTTGACCCTGGGGATTTTGATGTGGCTCAAACAGTTGCTTCTTGAAAAATGAACGAACTGCTTGACCAAAGTTACGACCTTCTGCGGCAGGCACAGGAAAGTCTTGAGGCAAAAGACAAGGGCAGTGCGGTCTCGCTTCTGGAGATGGCTGTGCGGAGGGCGCTCACGGCGCTGGAAAAAGCCAACGGTGTGCGCAATTTTGGAATGTCGCTGGAGCACAGAATCGCCTATTTCACCGACGACCAGCAGTTGATAAACATCGGCAGGGTGATAGAAGACCTTTTCAACCCGATTCTGTATCCGGTGGGGTTTGACCAGGGGACAGAGGAGCCGCGGGTGTCGTTCGGGCAGGCGCAGATGGCATTGGAATACGCCCGCAGGGTGATAGATTTCGTGCGAGAAAGGCTTAATAAAGAAAATATTGAGGATTAGGAAATAATATAAGGAGGTATATAGATGACTTTCGGGTCATTGATAGCATTGTCAATTAGCGCGATTTTTATCAATAACTTCGTTCTGTCGCGGTTTTTGGGTCTGTGCCCGTTTATGGGCGTGTCCAAAAAGACCGAAACCGCCCTCGGTATGGGTATGGCGGTCATTTTCGTTATGACAATGTCGTCTGCGCTCACCTGGATTATATGGACATATTTCCTTCTGCCCGGCAAATCTAATGTCCTGTATCTACTTTTCCACGCGTTGGGCGCCAATGTCCGCCCGGAGCAGTTTGATTTCTCCTATCTGGAGACCATCGCCTTCATCCTGGTCATCGCGACATTTGTGCAGTTGGTGGAGATGATTATCCAGAAGAGCGCGCCTGCGCTGTATGAGGCGCTGGGGATATTCCTGCCGCTGATCACCACAAACTGCTCGGTTTTGGGCGTGGCGGAACTCAACACGATGTCTATGCACCTGAATTTTTTGGAAAGCCTTGTCCACGGCATTTCGGCGGGAATTGGTTTCACAATCGCACTCCTTCTTATGAGCGGTATCCGCGAGCGGCTGGAACTGGCTGATATCCCCAAACCTATGCAGGGACTGCCGATAGTGTTCATCACCGCGGCGATTATGTCCATCGCATTTTTAGGATTTTCGGGACTCAAATTCTGATGATAAAGTATCTGGGGAAAAGAATTTTGAGGGCGCGGCGGCAGATTATAAACTCCCGTTGGGTTGAGATAGAGCGCAGTTCGGCAAGATATATGCTTCAGATGCTGGCGGAGGTCCTTGAAAAGAGGCGAATTCCGACAGAGGTTAGAATAACCGATGCCAGTTTGCCGGCGCTGGGTGTGGATGCGCTTGCGCCGGGTGCCGGCGGAAGTTTCGGCGCTGTGTATGCCCTCGCCGTCCCCGAACGGATGGAAAAGAGGGCGAAAAGAATAATATCTACACTGAAAAAAGATGAAATTTGGAGATAAAACATTATTTGACCGGATAGAACGGGAAATTTCCGAGCGTGAAATAGCGCTGAACAGAAAGGTGATAGAATACCTTGAGGGCTTGTTGGGAATAAAGGATCTGTCCGAACTTAAAAGTGCTGTTGCGCGGTTAAAAGGCATTGTCAGGGGAGATAGTGAGGACACCTTAGGTGTAATTGGGAACGGAGATGATGCCGGAGGAATTCGCATAAAAATTGGTGGTTTCGCAGAAGTATTGGATAAAATTCTCCTTTCACAAACTATTGAGAGGGCGAAACATTATGTGAACAGCGCAATAAAAATGCTCTCGGAGGAACGAACTGGAAAGATAAACGATATAAATTTGAACCGATGGAGAGATTATTCGGATATAATAACTGATAGTCTATGGATACTGCCAAAACGGGACACAACCGGAGCGCATTCGGCGTGGTATTGGGGGAATAAGTATTAAAAAACAAAACAACTAACTTGTATATAGACCATGAGGGCACATGTTTTTATTACAAATAGCGATACATTTCCAGTGGTGAGAGATAATGGATTTTGGGGAGGTGGAATTAAGGGAATTCCGTCCAGGTATGAAGATACTATTAAAGAAAATCTGATAGATGGAAGAAAACCTTACTTAAAAATGATTGTTGATATTTTAGGCACAAGAATCGGTGATGTAGTATTTTTTTATGAACGACAAGTGGGGTTCCATGGAATATATAAAATAGTAAGTAAACCCTTTTTTGATCCTACTCCTGTTGGAAGTGTTGGCTCTAACTGGCCTTTAAGAGTAAAATTAGAATGCATTAATTACTTCCCATTACCTGTACCAGAAAATTTACTTTTTTCATCAAAAGAATACGAGTCCATGTGTTGGAGTTGGTTTTACAGAAAAATTCAAGGAGCAAGGGGAGTAAATACAATTAATCCTGAAACAGCACAGGTACTTATTGAACTTCTTGTAAAATTGAATGGAAATGCTATCAATAAACCAAAATCTATGAGAAACTATCCAAATGGAGATGTAAGAGAAATAAATTTGCCAATAGGCAGGCTAAACGAAAATGGTAAAGTGCTGTTAGAGGACATATTAAGGGGTTGGCTCATAAGCAATATTGATAATCCAAACCATGAAGATATGAGAAAAATTTTTGGTCCTGTGGAAGATATAGAATGGTTTGCTAATAATATCCCTTATCATGTAACTCGGAAGAATATAGATGTGTTAGTTTATCATAAAAATACCAGATACACTGGCTATCCTTTGCGGTACAAATACACTGTTGTTGAACTTAAAAAGGGTAAAGCGGAAGCGAAGGATGTTTCTCAAGTTATTGAATACTCGAAATGGGTTGGAGGTAGATTGGCAGCTGGAGAATTTGAAATGGTTCAACCTGTGTTAATAGCATTCGATTTTGAGGACAGCGCAATAGTAAAAGTTAAAAATAGTGAACTTTCTAAAGAAAAAATAAAGTGCTACAGATATAAAGTTGCAGATAACAATATAAAGTTTGAAGAAATATTAAATTGAAGATAGAATCTTAATTTAAACTGTTGAATAACAAATATACTTATTTACCAAGTAAAACCTTTGAAACAAATAGCAAATACTCCTGAAATCTGGGAAATCAATCGTAAAGGTGAAGTAAATAAAGTGTTGTAAATATAACTCAACAAGGAGCCATATATGGACTACGCAATAATAGGAGCACTGATTGAACTGGGCTTTTTCGGACTTTTGTTCGGCGTGGGGCTG
>JAMOPH010000212.1 GCA_027064665.1 bacterium
GTTCAATTCTTACAGTAAAGGAGTTCCTGAAAAAGGAACTCCTTTTTGTATGTGTTTCAAAAAACAAAATCTTTTGACTTTTGAGATGTGAATATTAAATTTTGCCGAAATGAATACGAAAAGGGGGAACTATGCGAAAAACGGCAGTAATCCTTGCGATTGTCGGTGTGCTTGCTACGGGGATTGTTTCGGGGGAACAGGTCAAGCAGAAATTTGGGGTGGGGTTTGGAGCGGGCATTCAGAGAACACTGAATGGGGATGTTTTCCTGACAACCGAGAATGCTTATTCAGTCAATCTTCGTTTCGGTCTCACAAACGACCTTGAAATAGGCTTGGGCGTAACCTATGAGTATAATCACATAGCCTGTAATATGGATTCGTTTTTCTGCCCCATATCCTATTCCGGGCAACACGACGAGATTATATATCCCTGGAAACGACTGCGCCAGCGGGATGGAATTCAAATTGTCCAGCCCTATGACGATGGCGAGAGAATAACCTGGAAAACAATTCTTATAAAGGATAAATCCTCTACTTTGCCCATAAAGTTCACTTACATACCCATAGATATTTTCCTCAAATTCCGCTCCCTTTCCAAGACCATCTTTAACCCATATCTGGCAGGTGGTTTTGGGATGGTGATGTGGAAGGCTCAGGATGACAACGGCAACGACCTTGATGTGTTCTGGTTCAAAGATTATTACTCCGACACCGCTGCTGTGCCCACCAACGGCGAGTGGAAACCATTTAAGGCAAACCAACTTAGTTTTCTTTTTAGTGTTGGGTTTGAGATATTTCCTATAAGCAATGTGGGAATTGATATGGGACTGCGGGGAAGATATTTGTTGCCCACCGAGTTCACCGACCAGGTGATGGATACCCTTCGGGGCGATGTTCAGGCGATGGCGAGTTTGAATTTCTACTATGGCGGAGTCAAGGACAGCGACAAGGACGGCGTCGTTGACAGCAAAGACAAATGCCCGGATACACCGTTCGGCGCCATTGTGGACGAGTTCGGTTGTCCCATTGACTCCGACCAGGACGGTGTCCCCGATGGACTTGATATGTGCCCCAATACCCCGATGAACGCCGTGGTTGATGCCACCGGTTGCCCGTCGGATGAGGATGGCGACGGCGTTTACGACGGGATTGACAAGTGTCCGGGGACACCCTACGGCGCTCAGGTTGACCCCAAGACAGGATGTCCGCTGGACGGCGACGGCGACGGTGTGCCCGACTATCAGGATGCCTGCCCCAACACGCCCAAGGGCGCCTATGTGGACGCCAACGGCTGCCCATTTGACAGCGATATGGACGGCGTCTATGACGGGATAGACAAGTGCCCCAACACCCCGCTGGGAGCGAATGTCAACGAGTTCGGCTGCGAGAGGGCTAAGGCGGACTCCGATGGCGACGGCGTGCCCGACGACAGAGACAAATGCCCCGGCACTCCCCCGGGTGCCATTGTTGATGAAAACGGGTGTCCAAAGGACTCCGACAACGACGGCGTCCCGGACTATAAGGATGCCTGCCCGAGGACTCCGCCCCGTGCAATCGTTGACCCCAACGGTTGCCCGCTTGACGGCGACGCCGACGGCGTCTATGACGGGATAGATAAATGTCCCAACACTCCGCTTGGTGCTGTGGTTGACTCCCTCGGTTGCGCCAAGGACTCCGACAACGACGGTGTTCCCGATGGACTTGACCAGTGCCCGAGAACTCCACCTCATGCCGAGGTGGACCAGAGAGGTTGTCCCAAAGATTCCGACGGCGACGGCGTTTATGACGGAATTGACAGGTGCCCCAACACTCCACCGAACACCAAGGTTGACTCTGTCGGTTGCCCGAAAGTGCCCAAACTCAAAAAGGGCGAGTCAATCACCGTGAGGATTAACTTTGAGACCTGCTCGTGGGATATCACGCCGGAAGAGGCGATAAAACTTCAGGATGCCCTCAATATGCTCAGGGCATTCCCGGATATGATTATTGTCGTGGAGGGACACACGGACAACCGCCCCGTGGGACCCGGCTGTAAGCAGAAGGGTGTGAACGACAATATAGAACTTTCGCTCAAGCGGGCTGAGGCGGTTCGCCAGTGGCTGATTGACCACGGGATTGACGGCTCTCGTATTCAGGTGAAGGGCTACGGTGCCACAAAGCCCATCGCAAGCAATGATACCGCCGAAGGGCGCGCCAAAAACAGGCGAATTGAAATCAGATGTATTGAGAACTGCCCGGGTGAATGAGGAAAATAACGAGCCGGGGGCTCCCAAGTCCCCGGCTTTGGAAAAATTTTTTGACAATCCGGCGGTTGTGGTGTTTATTTATTCAAACCCGGTTTGAAAAATCATAAGGAGGAGATATGAAAGTTCTCGTTGCCCGTCCAGATTTGGTTGATGCGGTGGTTGCCGTGTCAACAGTGGTGCCGACCCGCTCAACTCAGCCCGTGCTTGCCAATGTTTTGCTCACTGCCGAGGATTCACGCCTCACCATCACCGGAACCGACAAGGAACAGTCGCTTTTTATATCAATCCCCGCCGATGTCTCAATGCCGGGGTCTATTGCCGTGCCGGCGAAAAAACTCAACGATGTCCTTCGCCAGATAAAGGACGGCGAGGTGGAACTTGATATTGAGGAGTTCAAACTCAAAATCCTCAATCAGGGGCAGTGGGTCAAACTGCCGGGGATGTCCCCTGACGATTTCCCTCAGGCGGAGATTCTAAGAGAGCCGCAGAACTCCTTTACCATTGAGTCCAATGTGCTCCTCAACCTTATGGATTTGACCGCCTATGCGATGTCCACGGAAATCACGCGGATAAATCTGTCTGGAGTGCTGTGGCAGATATTCCCCGAGGAGATGAGGATGGTCGCCACCGATGGGCATCTTCTGGCGCTGGTCAAAATGCCGATGAAGACCGGGTTCAGCGAGCCGTTTGAGATGCTTTTGCCGGAGCGCGCCGCCACAAGGCTTCAGTCCATAATCGCAAAATCCGGGGTTGAGACCGTGGAGATAACCCCCGGTGATGGGAGTGTTCAGTTCGTCGCCGGAAGATACAGGTTCCAGTCGCGCCTTATTACCGAAAAATTCCCCGATTACGAGCGGGTGCTCCCGTTTGACAACGATATGGTTATGATTGCGGACCGCGAGGAGTTGATTGAGAAGGTGCAGTTGATGGATGTGGTGACCTCGCAGATAACTCATCTTGTAAGGTTCAATCTGGAGCAGAACAATCTTGAACTTTCTGCGCAGGATATGGACACCGGTTCTGAGGGGCGCGCCCCGATGTCCGTGGAATACAGCGCAGAGCCGCTTCACATAGGCTTCAACGCCAAGATGCTTCTAAACCTTTTGAAGCACATCCCTGCAGACAGGGTGCGTTTCGCTATGAGGGGACCATCGGCGGCGGCGCTTATAACTCCTGTGCCCCAGCCCGAGCAGTTTGAGTATATAACCGTCCTTATGCCGCTGAGAATTCCGGGAGAGGAATAGTTCTATGACCGCAATCAGGGTTTTTCTTTCGGCGGGGCTGTTATTTTCTATGGTTTGTGTTGGGTTTGCCCAGTCGCTCACCGCCCGCGATTGGCTTGATTACCGGGGAGCGGAGACGGGGCATTCCTACTTTGAGAACCGCGCCACCGCCAATCTTATGTGGGACAATTTTTCCGCCGGAGTGGTCTATTGGGCGCGGGAACCCTCGCGCTACAACTATGCCACCGCCTCGGACACTACATTTTCCGCCATAGTCCAATACTGGGCTAATTTCTACACCAAAAATCTTGAACTTACGGCGGGAAGTTTCACCTATGCTATGGGCAAGGGGCTTTTGGTTGACCTGTATGAGCGCGAGGATATCCAGATTGACCACCACTGCGACGGTGCTTTGTTCAAGTTTCACAGGGGGCATCTGCGGATTTCAGGTTTCAATGCCCTCGCGCGGTGGGATAACAACTCAATAGTCAGAGGCATAGCGCCGGAGATTTCGGTGTGGAAATTCAAAATCGGCGGGGAGTATGCCAAAATTATCCCTCAACTTTCCGCCTCGCAGGAACTGACGGGAGGGTATCTCTCGCTGGAGACCGATTTGCTCTCTATATATGGGGAATACGGCAGAAAGAACCCCCTTGGCGGTCTTGAAAAGGAGGGGAGGGGTATATATGCCTCGCTGGGAGTTTACACCGACATCATCCAGTTGTCGCTGGAGTATAAGGATTATGAGGATTTTGCCATCAGGAACACCTACTCGCAGTATAACAATCCGCCGACATTGATTCCGGAGCCTAATTATACTCTTCCCAGCAGGCATCTCCGCCAGGTGAACCTGACCGATGAGCGCGGCTGGATGGCTGACCTTATGGGCGAGATTGAGCCCTTTGGCGGGGAGATAGTCTATGCCCACGCCGAAAACCACGATGGGGAGAATACCTTTGACCAGATTATATCGGAAATTGAATATCAAAAATACGCCGAGACCGATATCTTTGCCAAATTTGTCCTGGATTTTCAGCGGGAAAACGACGAAAACAGTATCGTTCCTATCGTGGATATAACATACGAGCCCTCGTGGACGCAGTTCGGCTTTAATTTCATCACAGAATTTCAGAAAAGCGGGGATTATTCTAATATCTATTCTACTCTGGCGGCATCATATCCCCGGTATGGCACTATTGGAGTTGAAGGTGGCAGTATAGAGGACGAGACTTTTGCCCGTGCGTTCGCCGATATTGACTATTTTGAACGCGTCAAAATCAGACTCGGCTATGGTAAGCACCCCGGCGGATTTACCTGCTCCGGCGGCGTGTGCAGATATGAACCCGCCTTCAAGGGCGCAGAACTTCAGATTATAATCACATACTGATTCCGCTATCTTAAATATATAACTTTCCCCGTGAGGTCTTTTTCGGCGGTGTGCAGTCTGTAGAGATATATGCCGCTTCCGAGGTTGTTATCCGGCTGCCATATCACAGATTTTGTTCCGGTTCCGGTGGTGCCAAACACTTTCTTGCCCGCTATGTCGTAGATTTCAAGGCTGAATTTGCCCGCGGTTTCCACATCAAATCTGACGGCACTGTTGAACGGATTTGGATATGCGCAGACCGTTATCGCCTCCGGTCTTGGTGCGCCCTCGGTGATTCCTGAATATATGGGTATTTCAAACCATTCTAAAATCTTTTTCAGTGCGGTGAGCAAATCTATGTTTATCCCCGCCAGGGGACCTGTGGCTTCAAGACCATATCCCAAGATAACGGTCTTTTGGGTATCCCGGTGGTGTCTTATCGCCGCTGGTGAGTTTTCTGTGGTGTGGTAGAGGGCGAAGACAGTGCCGTAGGGGTCAGTGGTTTCCAGCGCCGAGGGCGAATGCTGATTGTTTGCGCCCGCTGCCCCGAAAATCATCATATTGAATCCGTCGCCGAGGGTATCTCCTTCCACTCCGTTGACCGCAATCGCACGCACACTGTCCTCGGACACGCGGGCAGAAAAGTTTTCCGCCAGAAATCCCGAGTATTCGGGTCCGTCAAATCCATCCTGCCCGGTGAGGATGAAATAGTGGGGATTTCCCGCCGTGGATGATGATATATACTCCGCAATTGCGCCGCGCTGATACTCGTTGATACTGTTTTTGGCGTCGCCCGTGAACCACAACACAACATTGAACTCGGACAGAAGCGCAATATCCGGATAATCAAGCGATTCGGGAGCGAAAATATAATCATAGACAACGGGAATTTCCTTCAGACTTTCTGTATAGTAGTGCGTATAGTCCTCGGTTCCTGAATTATTCACAAGCAATACCTGTGGATGTCCCAGTGCAATCTCGTTCTCATACAGTTTGGTTAGAGGCAGTTCTGGTGTGCCGTAGAAGATTGAATAGTTGACATAGTGCGGGACCAGCGAATCCGCCACACTGAACTGGAAGATAACAATCGCCGTGTCGCCATTGGCGAGGGTGCCCACGGTCGCCGTCGGTTCAAGCGGAACTGCGGAAGAGTCGGAAAATTCGGTATAAAAGCAGAGATTATTAACCGGCGGGTAGGGGAATTCGTTGTAATATGCTATTTTTGCGATGATAGAGAATTCCTCGCCGCTTTCAAGGTAGTTGTCGCCGTCGCCCAGGTCTGCGACGCTGTCTTCCAGCACAGTGAGGGTGGGATAATATCCGGGACCTAATCCGTGGCGGGCGAAGGAATTGGCAATAAGTGCAAGATTTTCGCATCCGTTGGATATATTTCCGTCGTCATCGGCGGTGAAAAAGCATTCTATGGCGAAATCATTGAATGTGTTGGCGCAGGAATACCGTGTAAAATGTATTAGAGAATCCGCCCAACCCTTGCGGTCGGGGTATAATCCCTGTCTTATCTCCCAGAATGCTCCGCTTATTATTCGGCTGTCGGCGTGGGGTTCGCCTATAATGTCCTCCGGATAGTGATAGTCGTTCTCAAGGTTGCGGAAGTAAGAATCGTCCCGGCTGACCCGCCAGCCAGAGTAGGGATAGTCCGTTATCGTGCAGGCGAAATAGTCGGAGAATGCCTCGTTTATAGCGCCGGCTTCCCCCGTGTAGGGAAGTTCAAAGTCCCGATAAATCCATCCTGTGACGCCGTGGGTGTATTCGTGGTAGATGACATTGGCGAACAGGGCAAAATTTCTGGTGAACTCCCCGCCGGCGCCGTAATTGGTGCCGTAGCCGTCCCAGTAGGCGTTTTCGGGCATATCAGGAACCCGTGCCCGCGCGGGAACGGGATAATCAAGCCCTGTCATCTCCGGGTCAAGATGCTTATACCAACTGTGTATAAAATCGGTGTGATAGTATAGATTGAGTTCGTCGGGCTGCGCCATATCATCGGTCCAGGTCCAATTATAGGTGTCAGGTGGAGCGAGATAGTAGGTAAATATCGCATCAGAACCCCCGCTCATAAGGTCAACATTAACATAAAGTCCATCAAGCCAACTGCGCAGAGGCTGATATACTCCGCCAATCCAGGCATCAATATAATAGTTGCCGAGGGTATCGGTCGCAGTAGATTGGACATAGTTAAACGAGATGTGCCCGTTGGCGAAGGGTCCGGTGCTCCAGGGGTCATCAAAGAAATCGGGCAGGTAGTATATCCCGACCTGTCCGGCGACATCATAATAGTTCACAAGATTTGTCCATCCCAGAATTTCGCCGGTGTGCGCATCAACCCAAATCCTGAACCTGTCCGGGGAATCGCCGGGAATCTCAAACTCATAGGCGAGTTTTCCTACACCACCAACAGGGAACCACACAAGGCGAGATTGTCCTTTCAGGGGTGCAGTTTTCGGTGTCTGCCCGATGTTTTTATCAACAAATTCGCCCGCCCGCCGGTAGCAGTAATCTGCGGAAAGAGTAGGGGAGTTGGCGCCGTCAAATTGAGTAATCGCCCTGCTGCCGCAAGCCCAAAGTCTTCCGTCGCCGGCAACCCTGAAATAGACCACACCGTCATAGACATATCTGCCGGCATAATACTGCCTGAAACTTAACCAGTATTTTCCAAGTCGTTTGGTTAGTATGGGATTGCGCAGTTCCCCTGAATTTGTGCCGAAAAGTTCCGGGTGTTCGTCAACAAACTGCAGGGCGGTCTGTATGAGTGCGGTGCTGTCCGTGGGGAAAATAATTTCTGTCTTCGGGAAAGCGTATCTTGCGGTGCCACGCAGGGAATCCCACATTATCACAAAATCATCGGTGCGCAGATAGGAGATTTTTGGGGAGTTGTCCGGCATTTGCCCGATGGGTCTTCCCGGCAGAAAACCGAACACAACGCCAATCAGAATTCCTATCAAAGCGGCAGAAAAGAACAACCTTCTCATTTCCCCCTCCGAATTTATCAAAGTTTTATTCCCTCAAGTTCAAGGAGTTTTCTTTTCACATCAATTCCGGCGGAAAAGCCGCCCAAATCTCCGTTTTTTCCCACCACTCTGTGGCAGGGGATAATTATCGGTATTGGATTTGCTCCCAGTGCGCTGGCAACGCTTCTTACCGCCGAGGGTTTCCCGCATCTGCGGGCAAGTTCCGAATAGGTGATGACACTGCCGTAGGGAATTAAACTGGTTTCATACCATACCCGCTTTTGAAATGGGGTTCCCCATAGAAACTTTGGTATTACGGAAAACACTTTACGCTCTTTGTTAAGATATTCAATTATCTCTTTGTGTGCTAAAATGTTATCACTTTTTACATTTATTCCCAGTTCCTCAAAACGGCGCCTTGTGGATGAGTCATCATCGCCCAGAACCACGGCAAACACAAACCACCTGTATCCAAAAACGCTCCCGGATACCACGGGATGCTCAAACCTTGATGCGTAAACCTCTCGCAGTTGCATAGGGAACTCCTTTATTTGTTTCGCTGGGTGAGGAACGCCTCAATAAACCCCTCTAACTCACCGTCAAGGACCTTTTCGGGCTGGGAGACCTCATATCCGGTGCGCAGGTCCTTGACCATCTTGTATGGGTGAAGCACATAACTGCGGATTTGACTGCCCCATTCAATTTTTTTCTTTGACTTTTCGGTCTCGGCTTTTTTGCGCTCTTCCTCCTGTTTTTTGAGCGCCAGAAGTTTTGCCCGCAGAAGTTTCATCGCCAGTTCGCGGTTTTTGTGCTGGGACCTCTCCGCCTGACAGGTGACCACAACCCCCGTGGGGATGTGCGTAATTCTGACAGCGGTCTCAACTTTGTTCACATTCTGCCCGCCGTGACCGCCGGCACGGAAGGTGTCAATCTTCAGGTCCTTCTCATCAATCTCAATATCCTCGCTTTCCTCGGTCTCAGGATATGCGAACACCGAGGCGAACGATGTATGCCGGCGTCTGTTGGCGTCAAAGGGCGAGATTCTTACCAGCCGGTGCACGCCGATTTCCGCCTTCATATATCCGTAGGCATATTTCCCGTGGACCTCAATCACAGCGGACTTTATTCCCGCCTCCTCGCCGTCAAGTTTGTCAACCACGGTGGCTTTCCAGCCCATCCGCTCAAAAAAGCGCAGATACATCCTCAAAAGCATCTGTGCCCAGTCCTGCGCTTCGGTTCCGCCGGCGCCGGAGTGAATCTCCACCACGGCATCCGCCTCATCCTCCGGCTCGGAAAGATAACTCTCTATCTCAAAAGCCCGCAGTTGTCTGTCAATTTCTTTGTATTCTGCCTCAAGTTCAGCGTATTCCGGGTCCTCCGGCGAGATTATCTCGGACAGTTCCTCAAAATCGTTGATTCGCCGCTCCAAAGATTTCGCCCGCTCTATTGTCTCCAGAATTCTTTTTCTTTCTTCTGCCAGTTTCTGTGCCTTTGCGGGGTCATCCCACACATCGGGGGCGGAAAGTTGCTCGTCTATCTCGGCAAGTTTCTCCTCAAGTTTGGGCAGGTCAAAGATACCCCCTTAGTTTCTCAAACCTCTCCCGCAAATCTGCAGATGTGGCAAGCATACCAGCACCTCCTTTTTGAGGATAAAATAGGAAAAAACGGGCACCTGTCCAGAGGAAAAAATTGGCTTGACTATGAGGAGAAAAAGCAATTTTGGTTTAAGAAAATTCTTTGAAGAATTCTCCGAACATTCAGCACGCCCCATACTAATACACGCTTTGGGAAGCGCTCACATTACTTGCTCTTATCCGGTATGTTTTCCCGGGATAAAATTTCTCCGCCGATTTTTCTTGTGCACTTTGCTGGCGAGGATATCTTTTTCAGATGGCGGAGGAAATCAAACATCACTGCGGGGTATTCGGCATAATGGGCGCCCCCGAGGCGGCGCGGATGACCTACCTTGGACTTTATGCCCTTCAACACCGCGGACAGGAAAGCGCAGGCATTGTCTCCACCGATGGAAAATTTATGTATGAGCACAAGGGCTTGGGGCTTGTGGCGGATGTCTTCGGCTCGCCCGATATTTTTGACAAACTCCCCGGCGATGCCGCCATCGGGCACAACCGCTATTCAACCACCGGTTCAACTCTTTTTGTGAACACCCAGCCGTTTCTGATAAAGTGGCACAGGGGATACATCGCCGCGGCACACAACGGAAATTTGGTCAACGCCCAGAGACTCCGCGAGCAGATGGAGCGCGAGGGCACAATTTTCCGCACTACCACCGACAGCGAGGTGGTCTTGCATCTTATCGCTCGCTCCCGGCGGAAGACTGTCCCGGAGATGATTGCCGATGCCCTCGGGCGGGTCAAGGGGGCGTTCTCTATGGTCTTTCTGACCCCCGAGATGCTGATAGGCGTCAAGGACCCGCATTCGTTCCGGCCGCTGGTGCTGGGGAGAAAGGGTTCCGCGTGGGTGCTGGCATCGGAGACCTGTGCCTTTGACATAATCGGTGCGGAGTTCGTCAGGTGTGTCAAGCCGGGGGAGATGGTTGTGATTCACCGCGGGGGTGGGGTGGAAAGTTTTTTCCCGTGGGGGGAGACTCCACCGGGTGGTGGCGCTGCGTGCATATTTGAGTTCATCTATTTCTCCCGCCCGGATTCGGTGGTTTTCGGCGCACCGGTAGAGAAAATCCGCCGCCAGTTGGGGATTCAACTTGCCCGGGAACATCCCGCCGATGCGGACATCGTTATCGCGGTGCCGGATTCGTCCAACACCGCGGCGCTGGGATATTCGCAGGAATCGGGAATCCCGTTTGAACTGGGACTGATTCGCAATCACTACATCGGGCGGACATTTATCCAGCCGACGCAGGAAATAAGGGAGTTCGGGGCGCGGCTCAAATACAACCCTGTCAGGTGGATTCTGGCGGGCAAGCGGGTCGTCGTGGTTGACGACTCCATCGTCCGCGGGACGACCAGCAGGCAGTTGGTGCGTCTGATTCGCGAGGCGGGGGCAAAAGAGGTGCATTTTCGGGTGGCGTCGCCGAAAATTGTGGCGCCGTGCTTTTATGGAATTGACACGCCCACCCGCGAGGAACTCATCGCGGCGAATATGACCGTTGACGAAATCTGCGATTTTATCGGTGCGGATTCGCTTGGGTATCTTTCGCTTGAGGGGCTTCTGTCCATTGAGGGGCTCCCCGATGTGGGATACTGCACCGCCTGTTTCGGCACGGATTACCCCGTCCCGCCCGAGGATGATTTTGACAAGACCAAGATGGAGCGGTGATTCCCGCGGGATAATGGAGCGTTTTTAATTTTTCGGCGAGGTGATAATGGGATTTTTAGAAAAGATTTTCCCGTCCAAGAGGATAGGGCTTGCGCTGGGAGCCGGCGGAGCGCGGGGACTTGCGCACATCGGCGTGATTCGTGCTCTTCAGGAGAGGGGATTTGAGATTGTGGGGGTTTCCGGGTCAAGTATGGGGGCGATTATCGGCGCGATGTTTGCGTTTGAGCCGTCGTGGGAGGCGGTTTATGGGCGCCTTCGCGAGTATTTTGACCGCAACCGCGAAAAACTTTCTACTTTTGACATATTCCGCGGTGGAGGAGACCCGTCAGAGGAGACAGTTCCCCGGGCGTTCAGGGCGATACGGGCGAGCATCTACCGCCTGCGAATGTATCGCCGCCTTATCGGCGACAACCACATACTCGGTGATGATATCCTGCGGGAATTTATATGTGCAGTGCTGCCGGATGAGCGGATAGAAAATGCTAAAGTTCCTTTTGCTGTCGTGACTTACGATATTTTGACACAGCGTGAGGCGGTCTTTACGGCGGGTCCGGTCAGGGAGATTGTGATTGCCAGCAGTTCAATACCGGGGATATTCCCGCCGCAGGATGTTGATGGAATGCTTCTGGTGGACGGCGGGGCAATCTCGCCGGTGCCGGTGAATCCTCTGGTGGAAATGGGATTGAGAAAAATTTTTGCAGTTGATGTCTCTCCGCCGTCGTCGCGCAATAAGGATTTCTCAAATGCGGTAGAGGTGATATTTTCTGTTCTGAACGGGGCTTTGGATAAAATCAAGCGCACTGAACTTGAGCGTGCCAGTATGATTATTTCCCCGGGAATTAGTGGAATTGAGTGGTGGCGCTTTGAGTATTTTGACTCAATTATTAGAAAGGGATATAATAAAACGATTAGAATGCTGGTAAGTTCTGCATCAAAGTGAAGTAAAACCTGTGAGAGCCTTCGCATAATATGACCACACACT
>JAMOPH010000213.1 GCA_027064665.1 bacterium
GTCAGGTTCCCGAATGGGGCGTGGGAGTTGCGATTCCATCGCAGAACCGGATAGTGATTTTCAAAGGCGGCGGTCCCGACAAAGTCGGTCGGGTTCTCCGGCACGAGTTGGGGCACATCGCCCTGCGCAAAAAGGTCGGGGACATATATCTTCCGCGCTGGTTTGACGAGGGCGTGGCGGAATACCTCGCCGGCGGCACCACATTCTCCCAGCAGATTCGCCTTGCGTGGGCGGTGCTTTTGAGAAAGGTCCTCTCCCTTCAGGCGCTGGAGCAGGTTTACACCTTCAACTCCGATTATGCGCATCTTGCCTACTCCGAGTCCGCCGACGCGGTGGAGTTTCTGAGCACCTTTGCGCCCGTGGGCGATGTGTGTGATTCGGTGGCAAAATACCGCGATTTCGCCGAGGGCTTCCGCCGGGGATGTGGAATGAGCGTGTATGAGTTCTACCGCCAGTGGTTGCGCCATCTGCGGCGGAGGTATTTTGCCCTTCTGCTTGTGGGGGATTCCCGTTTCCTGTGGGGGATGGTCGCGCTGTTTATCATCACCTTCGGGATGTGGAAATTTATCCGGCAGAGGCGCTATATGGCGCAACTTCACCGTCAGGCGGAGGAGGAAGGCTGGACAGAGCCGCCGGATATTTGAGCGCGAGGAAAAATTTGGTCTCTGGGCACAGAATTTGTTGACAAAATGCATTTTCTCTGAAAAAAAAGCAATTTCTTCATCGCCTTTCGCAAGTTCTTCAAGCGTTGTAGAAAGTTCTTCGGGAGTTGTAGAAAGTTCTACAAGTGGTGTAGAAAGTTCTTCAAGCGCTGAAGAAAGTGCTACAGGAGTTGTAGCAATTGCTACAAGTGTCGTCGCAGTTTCTTCAGGCGCTGTAGCAATTGCTACAGGTGATGAAAAAGTCTCTACAGATGGTGAAAAAGTTTTTCTGCGGGCGGGATGACTTTCTTCTGCCTTGAAAATCAAGTGGTTGCGGCGACCGACCCCGGAGAAAAGGGGAACATCAAATTGTTGTCAGGTGCAGGAAAACTGACAAAATTCCCGGCGAGAAAGAGCACCCCGATAACCCCGAGACACCAAAAAGAACAAATGATTTGACTTTGCGGCGGGCAATTCGTAGAATTTAAATATAGCAGCCAAGGAGAGGGGGAATGATTCGCGAGGTTGAATTTTTGATAATCGGCGGAGGACCTGCGGGGCTTTCGGCGGCGCTGGCGGCAACAGAATACGGAATCCAGACCGTCGTGGTTGACGACGGGATAAATTTAGGCGGGCAGTTGACCAAGCAGACCCACAAGTTTTTCGGCTCCAAGATGGAGCGCGCCGGCACCCGCGGATTTGTGATTGGGCAACAGTTGGTTGGGGAACTTTCCGGGCGCGAAAACTTTGAGGCGCTCACCAACACCACTGCGGCGGGATATTATCCCGACGGTGTCGTCACTGCGGTGCGCGGCGAGGACGAACTTTTCAAGTTCAAGCCGAAAAAAATTTTGATTGCCACCGGCGCCACCGAAAGGATGATAACCTTTCCGGGCAACGACCTTCCCGGGGTTTACGGCGCCGGCGCCGTGCAGACTTTTATGAACGAGTTCGGCGTGGTTCCCGGCAGGCGCGTGCTTATGGTCGGCGCGGGAAATATCGGACTGATTGTGAGTTATCAACTTCTGCAGGCGGGGGTGCCCGTCGCCGCTATCGTGGAAATCACAGACCACATCGGCGGATACTGGGTTCACGCAAGCAAGGTCCGCCGGCTGGGCGTGCCAATCTTAACCGGATACACAATCGTTGAGGCGAAGGGCAAAGAGTCCGTTGAGGGCGCGGTTATCGCCAGAGTGGACGAAAAATTCAATGTGATTCCCGGCACAGAAATTGAGGTTGATGTGGACACCATCTGCCTTGCTGTGGGGCTGACTCCCACGGCGGAACTGCTTTTCCAGTCGGGAGTGAAGATGAAATATGTGCCCGAACTTGGCGGCGATGTCCCCCTGCGGGACAGATTTATGCGCACAAGCCATCCGGATATATATGTCGCCGGGGATGTCGCAGGGATTGAGGAGGCATCCAGTGCGATGCTTGAGGGGCAGATTGCCGGGCTTGCGGCGGCGAAAGCCCTCGGAGCGCAAATCCCCGACTTTGACGAAAAAATTGCCGCGCTTGAGAGGGAACTGCAGATTCTGCGGGCGGGTCCTCTGCCCGAAAGGGTCCGCAGAGGACTGGAAAAAGTTAGAGTTGAATGGAAATAATTAGAATTTTAGCGGGAGGGCGATATGAGAACCGGAAGAATTTTGATGGTGATTGGGGTTTTTTTGATGTTTGCCGGGGCGGTTTCTGCTCTGGAATTCACGATGGATATATATGTCCACTCCGGTGATGAGGACACAGTCTCGCAAATCGGCGTGCTGGATTCCGCATCAAACGATTTTGATATGTATGACTGGCCCTCTATGGGTTTTCCCCCGGCATTGACACTGCAGTTTGAGCATCCGGGGGCAATTTATGGTCCGCTGGTCAGAGATATTCGTTCCTCGGCGGATTCAGTCCAACTGTGGGATGGCTCAATTGTAAACGCCACGGACACAATTATAACTCTCACCTGGACCCCGCCCGATATCGCCGATTCCGCAGAACTTCTGATATGGGCACATTCCTACGCCGACACAGACACCGTCTGGGATGATATGCTGACTATGGATTCTATGACGATTCCGAACGGATATAAAATTGCGATAAAATACCGATATCTGGGCACCACAGACACCACCGTGGTGGACACAATTCCGCCGGAGATTGTGGGGTATTCCATCGCTGATGGCGAGACGCTTTCCGACCCGATGACGCCGTTTGTGGCGACTGTGGTTGATACGCAGAGCGGGGTGAACCCCCACTCGCTGGTCTTCACCATAAACGGGCTGGACCTCTCATTTATGGTGACGGACTCCGCTGTGGGGGATACAACAATCTTTACATACACTCCTATGATCCCTTACGCACCGGTTGACACCGTCGTTTTCGGCGTATCCGACCAGGCAGGAAATTCGGTTGAGGATACCATCATCTTTTACTACACCATTCCCGACACCGGCGACACGGGGTCAACATCGGATTCGCTGTTTGTGGTAACCTGTATGGTTATGCTGACGGATATATCTACGAGCCTTTCGGGTTCAATCGTAGAAATAATGGATTTGGGGGTGATGGAGACGACCGATGTCAGCGGCAGGTGTGTTTTTGACTCAATTCCTGCCGGGGTTCACGAATTTAAGGCGGCTCGTGAAGGCTACTTCCCCGTGGACACCTTTGTGAGCGTGGATTCCAACATAACAGTAATGTTTATGCTCACCCCTTACGACAGCGGGGCGTTCATAGTCTCTGGCACGGTGTTACTTGAGGGAGTTTCCGGAGACCTTTCGGGGTCAATAGTCACCGCTATGGGGCTGGATTCCGTGCCAATCTATGATACCACCGACGCCACGGGATATTACGAATTGGAACTGCCTATGTTCGGCACATATATGATTGTGGCGGAACACGATAGTTTCTATCCCGACACAGTTTTCGGATTTTTCTACGATGACACGACCGTGAACTTTGAACTTAGCAGAGGAATCGGAATAACCGAACACAAAAATTCGTTCGCCGAGACGGAAATTTATCTGACAGATGAAGATTTTCTGATGAGCAAGGGTTTTGAACGAGTAGAACTCTTTGATTTCACCGGTAGATTGATAACAGAATTCAGGTTAGATGAGCAGAAATCTAACAAAATATCTTTGAATGGTCTGCCGAACGGGGTTTATCTAATTCGTGCAAGCCGGAAAGATTATTCGGTGGTCAAAAGGATAATTATCGTGAGGTAAATCAGCAATGAGGAAATACATCTTTTTTGCGGCGATTGCGCTTTTGCTATCTGTCTGGGGATGCGCAGGGAAAAAAGAAATCACGCCGCCCCGGCAGGAAATCCCGCACATAAAGGCGCAGGAACTGATTGACAGCCTTCTGGCACAGGACACACTGGTGCACAATGTGCGAATCCTCGGGCACGGAATATACAAACAGGGGAAAACAAAGCGGGGCTTTCGGGTCGGGCTTGTCGCCGACCGGGACAGCACAAAACTCGGAGTCTATCTGAGCGCAGGATTTGCCGGGGTGTTCGCCCTTCTATGGCTGTGCAACCCTGACAGTTTGTGTATTTACCTGCCTATGCAGAACTATGCTATGAAAGAACCTGTCGGATACGATATTGAGGGGGTGATTCTCCCGCCGGATGCCCCGGTGATGGTGGATATGTTTTCGGCAAGGTCGCCTCTGCCAAGGTTTGCCCCGCACCTGAAAAACTGTGAACGAACACAATCGGGATATTATCTCACTTTTGAGAAAGACAACCAGACGCTGATAATTCTGGCAAAGCCGAACCCGTGGCACATTGACGGCTATCAGTGGGTCGCCGGGGGCAAGACCCAGCAGGTGGTTGATGTTCAGTTCAAATCCGGCAAGATGCAGGAAGGCACCTGGGTGCCGGAAAAACTGATTGTCTCTCAGCCCGCTCTGGACCAGGAAATTGAGGTGACAATTGAAAAATACCTGATAAACCCGCAAATCTCCGATTCCCTCTATTTTCCCAAAATTCCCGATGATGTCAACTGGTATAGGCTGTTTGAAAACTGACCGTTATCAAAGAAAAAATAACGCTGTTATAAAAAAATAACTTATAAGAGAAAATAAAAATCGCCGCTGGCGATTCTATTCTCTGTTTTCACAACAACCCATCAAATTCCGACGAGAACAAATTCACCGTTGAGGATACCATTGCAAACCTCGGCAAATTTTCCACCGTCGGGGTCGTCAAAACTGACGGGGAAATTTTGCAGGTCGGAAATTGAGTAAACCTTCTTTTCCCGTTTGACCTCAACATTTTTGGGGAATTTGCGCTTTCTTCTTCTTTTTTTGCGTGCCTCACGGGTCGCCAGCGCCGCACACCGCGGAGAACAATACTTTTTCTGATACTTCGCCCCAAGTTTTACCTCAAAGGTGTTCTCGCACCCCTCCCTCGCGCACTTCCTTATGACCACTGGTAATTTCTTTCTCCCCATTTTGCGCCTCCTTCGGACTCCACCTATTCAGGAGCAGAAACCGTGCCAAACAACCAAAAAACACTGATATTATCCTGCAAAAATTTTGGTTGCCTACGCCAAATTTTTCCCTACTCTTTATCCTTATGAAAATTCTGGTCATAAACTGGCAGGATATAAAACACCCCCTCGCAGGCGGCGCTGAAGTCCATCTCCACGAGATTTTTGAGCGCATCGCCGCCAAAGGGCATCAGGTCACTCTGTTTTCCTGCGGGTTTGAGGGCGCACCAAAAGAGGAAATCATCAACGGCATCCGTGTCATCCGCGCAGGCGGGCGAAGTTATTTCAACTTCATACTCCCCTTCTACTATCTGCTCAAACTCCGCCGCGAAAACTTTGATGTCGTCGTGCTGGATATCAACAAAATCCCGTTCTTCTCGCCGCTCCTCATCAGAAAACCGAGGGCTATCATCGTCCATCACTTCTTCCGCAAGGCGATTTTTTTAGAGGCATCACTGCCGGTTGCCTACTATGTCTATCTGACCGAAAAACTCTTTTTCAAACTGTATCGCAAATTCCCGGTTCTGTATTATTCACCGAGCACCCGCGACGAGATGATTGCCGAGGGTTTCCCGCCGGAAAATTTTTACTATGTCCCCATCGCCGTGGACCTCAACCTCTACCGCGTGCTGGGAATCCCCAAAAGCGAAAAGCCGTTGGTGGTGTATCTGGGCAGAATCAAGCGCTACAAAAGCGTTGACCATCTGATAAAGGCGTTCCCGAAAATTTTGGAGAAAGTCCCCGAGGCGCATATGGCGATAGTCGGCGACGGCGACGACCGCCCACGGCTGGAACAACTTGTCCGCGAACTGGACCTTCAGGACAGGGTGAAGTTCACCGGCTTTGTGTCGGAGGAGGAGAAAGTGCGCTGGCTCAACCGCGCGTGGGTGGTGGTGAACCCGTCCTCCAAGGAGGGCTGGGGCTTGACGATGACCGAAGCGAACGCCTGCGGAACTCCGGTGGTGGCGGCAAATTCCCCGGGGCTCCGCGATGCCGTCAAACACGGCGAAACCGGACTTTTATACCCCTACGGCGACATTGATGCCCTGGCGAATTCTGTGGTCAAAATCCTCACCGACACCGACCTTCGGGAAAAACTCCGTCAGGGCGGGCTGGACTACGCCCACAAATATACCTGGGATTACGCCGCCGACAAAACCCTTGAGGTGCTCCAAAACCTCGTCAAAGCAAAAGGAGACAAAAAATGAGACGATTTTGTGCCTTCATAATTTTTGCGGTGGGGCTGGCATCCGCTCTGCCCATATCCGTTGAGGTGGAACCCCAGAGCCAGATTCCCTCAAACTCAATCGGGGACATCACCTACGACGGGGAGTATGTGTGGATATCCACCGGCAACGGGCTGGCGCGCACCCGCGACGGCGGCGCCACCTGGGAATACTTCCTTGACGGGCACTCCTTCTCCGTCCTGACCTACGCCTACGGCAGAATTTTCGCCGCATCATCCAAGGACACCCTCTGGGGAACGGACTACTACCCGATGGGCACGGGGCTGTGGATTGCCGACGCCCACGCCGATTCTGTGGTCTTTCAGCACCTGCGCCCCTGGCAAATGACCTTCAAAAACGACACATCCTTTTTCGGGATGCTCTCCTACGACATCTGCGTGGTGCCAACCGTCGGCGACACATACGTATATTCCGCCAGTTGGTATGGCGGGCTTGCCCGCTCGCCCGACTGGGGACTTTCGTGGGAAAATGTATCCTGGATTTACTCCTTCCACGATGAGTTCGGCAATGTGATTTCCGACAGCGGGACGGTGGTGTGGGAAGTAATCCCGGAAAATCAGGACTCCCTCGCCGACTTTGTTGAGAACGAGGGCTATGACGACCTGTTTTTCGCTGTGGCGGTGGACACCTCCGAGAGCACGCCGGTGGTCTATTCCGGAACGGCATCGGGGATTTTCGCAATTCGCGGCGATATGTTCTACCGCTCCCTGCCGGAGGATGGTCTCACGGGAAGTTGGACAGTGGCTCTTGCGGTCCAGTATCCCGACAGCGGTGGAAGTGTGATATGGGCATCCTCGCGGTCCACCGGGGAAAACGGCGAAACTGACGGAATATGTTATTCTGCCGACGGCGGCAGAACCTGGGACACCCTTGCCACTGGGCTGATATGCTGGAACTTCGCCTTCTGCGGCGACACGGTGTTTTTCCTCTGCGAACAGGGATTTTACCGGTTCACCGGCGATTCGCTGGAGCAAATCACCATCACCGACCGCCAGCAGAACCTCACTCTCCCGCTGGACCAGATGATTTCGGCAACAGTCGCCGGGGATACTGTCTGGGTGGGAAGCGATTTCGGTCTGGCATACTCGCTGGACGGCTGCGCCTGCGAGGACTTTCACATCCTCATCCACAGGGAAAGCACAGAGGCGCAAAAAACCTATGCCTTCCCGTCGCCGTTTTCGCCGCATCAGCACGGGACCATATTTTTCGTCTTTGACAATCCCGTCGCCGGCGAGGTGAAACTGGAAATCTTTGATTTCGCTCTGGATAAATTTTTTGAAACCACCCAGAATTTTCCCAAGGGTGATGAACTTATGTTCCAGTGGGACGGCAGAAATGCCGATGGAGAATATCCCGCAAACGGGATATATCTTTACCGTATAACTCTCTCTGACGGCACCGAACTCTGGGGGAAATTTGCGTTTATGCAGTGATTTCCGGGGCGCACAGAACAAAAATCTCCGTCAACATTTCGGACGATGGGGCGGTTCCTCAAAAGCGGGGGCGAAATTTTGCAATCACCGGGGGACCGCGGCAAAAACATCATTTTAACTCCGTTCTGTTGGTCAGGGCGGCGGAAAGCGTCCTCGGGTCGGCGAACTCAAGGGCGGTGCCGGCGGAAATCCCCTGCGCAAGAATTGTCACCTTGACATCCACATCTTTTAGCAATTTGGCGATGTGCCTTGCAGTGGTCTCGCCCTCGTTTGATGGGTCCAGGGCGAGGATGATTTCTTTCACCTCGGGCTGTGCCGCCCGCTGGACAAGTTCGGCTATGTGGAGGTCCTCGGGACCTATCCCCCGCATAGCATCAAGCAGACCGCCCAAAACATGATAAACCCCGTCGTAGATTCTTGTGGACTCAATTGCCGCAATGTCCTGCGGCTCGGCGACGACGCATATAACCGAATGGTCCCGCTCGGGATTGGCGCAGATATGACAGGGGTCCGTGATGGAGACATTGAAACACACCGAACAAATCTTCACACTGTTTTTGAGTTCCTCAAGGGCGGATATGAACTCCTCAAGTTTCTCCCCGGGCTGGCCCAGAAGCCAGTATATAATGCGGCGGGCGGTTCGGTCGCCTATTCCGGGAAGTTGTTTGAATACATTGATGGCGTTCTCAATCACCTGCGGCGCCTCGCCGGGGATTTCATCGGTATTGTGGATTTTGGGGAATTCGCCCATCTGTCAGCCTCCGAAATAAAATTAAATGGGCGGAAGTGGACTCGAACCACCGACCTCCTGCTTGTAAGGCAGGCGCTCTTACCATCTGAGCTATCCGCCCAGCCTCGTCTCTTATGATACAATTGCCGGAAAAATTCGCAAGAGTTTATTTGCTCGCCCGGGCGGCGTTTTTGAACAACACAGCGAGGGAATCCGCCTCACGGGAGGATAACTTGCCATCCTCAACGGCACTTATCAAATACGGCACCAGATTTTGCTTGACATAGTTGATTTTCACCTGCCCTTTGCGGGCATATTCTATGTATTTGTCAAAGGCACGCTCAAGTTTTTTGGTATCGTATCCCGACGGGCACATTTTAATCAGTTTCTCCCGGGCAGGCGCTATATTTTCTGTGAGCTCAGACTCAATTTCTTTGAGTTTGCGCCTTCCGGATTTATTAGAGAAATACACGGTGGCACCGGCAACTATCGCAGCCACCAGTGCCGCTAAAATCAGCAGCAATATTACTTGCTTCGTCTTCATCGCAGAACACTGTAAAACGATTTCCCAGCGAAAATAAAACTCCCCTTTCAGCCGGCACTTTCAACAAAAACTTCGGGGAAAATTACTCCTTTTCCTTCTCGGATTCGCCCTCCTCCCCTTCAGACTGGGATTTTTCGGGCGCCTGCTCTCCCTCAGCGCCTTCAGGCTCAGGGGTTTCCTCAGCGGATTGTTCGGGCTTTTCCTCGGTCTCTTCGGCAGATTCCGCTTCAACCTTTTGCTCAGCAGTCGCGGTCTCCTCAGAGACAGTTTCGGTTTCCGGTGTTTCCTCCGCAACAGATTCAGTCGTCGCCTCCGGTGTGGTCTCTTCCGCCGGTGCAGTCTCAACGGGGGTCTCTTCCGCGGGAGTCTCAACTGCCTCAATTACCTCAGGTTCAGCGACTTTCTTTTTGCGCTTTTTCTTATCCTTGGGAATCTCCTCAGTGAGGAGAGTCAAAATAGCCATTTCTGCGCCGTCGCCCTTGCGGAAACCATATTTGTAAACGGCGGTGAAACCGCCTCTGTGTTCCCGCTTGGCGAAGTTCTCCTGCCCCAGCCTGATAAGTTTGTGGGCGACATCCCGCTCACGCAGATAGGAAATAATGCGCCTTTTGTCGGCGAGAGTGCCGGAAATCGCATACCTTATCAGGCGCTCGGCAATCCTCTGAGCAGCCTTAGCCTTCGCACGGGTGGTTATAACCCTCTCGTGCTTGAAAAACGAAGTCAAAAGATTCCTCAGCAGAGCCCGTCTGTGGGCAGGCTGCTTGTTTATTTTATGCACCGTTTTCCTATGACGCATATTATCACCTCATTTTTAATTTCCAAACGCAGATACTCACTTTTTCTTGCCGGAGGCTTCACGCTCCTGCTCCTCTTTGAGCAGTTGCTCCCTGCGCTGCTCAAGTTCTTTAAAATCCTCCTCTGTGAGGAAATCCGCCGGATTCATCCCGAACCGCAATCCGAGTTTGCCCAGCACTGTCTGAAGTTCCTGCAGAGATTTACGCCCAAAATTGCGGAATTTGAGCATTTCCTGCTCAGTCTTGCTAACAAGGTCAGCCAAAAACTTTATGTTGGCATTTCTCAGGCAGTTGCTGGCACGAACCGAAAGTTCCAATTCAGAAACCGGGAGTTTGAGAAGTTGCCGAATTCTTTTGGTCTCCTCGTCAACCTCCTCCTCCTGAATCTGCTCAAGAACCACATCGGGATGGGCGAAATACTTGAAGTGGTCAATGAGGATATTTGAAGCCATCGCCAGAGTTTCGCGGGGTGTGAGAGAGCCATCGGTGGTTATCTCAATAATCAGCCTGTCATAGTCCGTCTTCTGCCCAACACGGGCAGGCTCAATGGTATAGTTTACCTTTTTGACGGGGGAGTAAATCGCATCAATTGCGATGGTTCCGATGGGGGCATTTGGGTCACGGTGCTCGTCGGCGACAGAAAATCCTTTTCCAACACCGACGGTCATCTCCATCACAAGGCGACGCTTTTTGGTGATTGTGCATATATGATGGTCGGGGTTGAGGATAGTCATTCCCGCGGGAACCTCAATATCGCCGGCGACGACCTCGCCCTCTTTCTCCACATCAAGTCTTACCGGCTTGGGTTCATCAAGGTCAACCTTGAACCTGACGCCCTTGAGGTTGAGTATAATTTCGGGGACATCCTCATAGACGCCCTCAATGGTGGAGAACTCGTGGAGAACGCCCTCAATTTTGACGGACTCAATAGCCGCCCCCTGCATTGAGGACAAAATCACACGGCGCAAGGCATTTCCGATGGTAATCCCATAACCCTTCTCAAGGGGCTCCAGCACAAACCTGCCAAATGTTGGATTCCCCTTGGTCTGGGGGTCTTCCCACAACTCCTCCGGCATTTGAATTGGTTTCCACTTCATAGCGTTCGTTCTCCTTCTGGAAATTTCCAACGATTATCTGGAGTAGAACTCCACCACAAGGCTCTCGTTGACATCCACCGGGATTTCATCCCTTGAGGGTATTGCCAGAAGTCTCCCCTCAAGATGAGCCTTGTCCACCTGAAGCCACGGCAGTTCTTTGACCCGACCACGCTTTTTGAGCATCTGGTGAATTATGTCAAGTTGTCTGCTCTTTTCCCTGACCTGAACCACATCGCCGGGCTTGAGAAGATAACTGGGTATATCAACCTTTTTGCCGTTGACGAGGAAATGTCCGTGGCGGACAAGTTGTCTTGCCGCCCTGCGGGACGGCGCAAAACCAAGGCGATAGACGATGTTGTCAAGGCGGCGCTCAAGTATCTGCAGAAGGTTCTCACCGGTCAAGCCCGGCATCCTGCGCGCCATCTCAAAATACTTGCGGAACTGCCGCTCCATCACACCGTATATGGTGCGAAGTTTCTGCTTCTCCCTCAGACGGATACCATAATCCTTGAGTTTTGTCCTCGCCGGCTGACCGAACTTGCCACGCTGTCCGGGAAGCGTCGGTCTTTTGGAATACGGGCACTTATCCGTGTAGCATTTTTCGCCCTTGAGAAATAATTTCTGACCCTCTCTCCTGCAAAGTCTGCACACTGGACCTATATACCTTCCCATATTTTCACCCTCGGTTTTATTTTCGTGTTAGGATTAAACTCTTCTTTTCTTTTTGGGGCGGCATCCGCCGAACGGCGTTGGGGTGATGTCTTTGACCCTGAGGACCTGAAGACCACCGACGGGCAGAGTTCTGACCGCCGCCTCTCTGCCGGGACCGGTGCCTTTTATTATAACCTCAACCTTACGCATTCCGGCGTCGTATGCCTCCTGAGCGGCGGCACGAGCCGCAAGTTGTGCGGCATACGGCGTGGACTTTTTGGTCCCCTTAAATCCCACTCTGCCGCCCGATGACCAGGTTATAACATTCCCCTGCTCGTCGGTTATGGTGACGATTGTATTGTTAAAGGTTGAGTGTATATGAACCACCCCGAATTCGGGGGCAACCTTTTTAGTTTTTCTCCTTACAGTACGCCTTGCCAACTT
>JAMOPH010000214.1 GCA_027064665.1 bacterium
TCTGCCGCAGGACAAACTTGACGCCATAGAAAAATTCTGCTCCGAGCGAGGGATGGAGTTTAATCTTGTGCCCGCTGGATTTATCGCCGAGAGGGTGCGGTCTCCTCAAAATCCGTTTCCGCCGTGTTTTACCTGTTCCCGCCTGCGGAGAAAAACACTTCTGGAGTTCGCCAACCAGAACGGGGCAAAGTTCGTCGTGCTGGGGCATCACAGGGATGACCTTCTGGAAACTTTTTTCCTCAATATCCTCTTTTCCCGGCGGATAAGCGCAATTTTGCCCAAGCAGGAACTTTTCGGCGGGATGTTTTACATCCTTCGCCCGATGATTTTGGTTGATGAGGACTACATCAAGCGCTACGCCCGACTGCGAGTGTTTCCGGTGATAGAGAAAAACTGCCCCTATGCCGGCGAGACCGAGCGGGAATGGGTCAAACAACTTCTTGCCCGAATGGAACGGGAAAAGCCGGGGATAAAAAAGAACATCTTTCGGGCGCTGTTTCATCCGAAACCAGAATACCTGTGGGGGCAGTATAGAGATTTTATGAACAAACTGCTGGATTGATTTCGCCGTGATTTTAGTTGTATCCGGCGCAGGATTTTGTTTTATTTAACCGAATTGAAAGTTGCAGGAGGATAGAATGCACAGGAGGATAATTTTCGCCCTTGTGGTGCTGGGGGTTTTTGTCGCAGGGGTTGATGCTGCGCAGGTGAAGTTCTACAGAGGAGGCTCACAGAAGGCGAAATCCGTGGAACTCAAGGGCGGGAAGTTCAAGATTGACGGCAAGACCTATGACCGTGGCGATGTGAGAGAAATTGTGTTCTCCGAAAAAGTTGGTGCGCAGGGGCAGGGCGTCCCAAAGGAGCAGTTTGACACTGATTCTCTGCTTCGCATTGCCGATTCGCTGGGCAAGGTCTATCCAGATGCCGCAGGGCTTATTCTCTACGACCACGGGGAGGAGATTCTCCGCTCCGATGGAACAAGGCTCTACCGGTATCACTTTGCGGGGAAAATTCAGAAATCCTCACGGCTCTACTGGGGAACACGCTCGCTGTTCATAAATGAGGGGCGGAGCAATGCCCGTGTGCTGTTCGCACGGGTTATCCAACCCGATGGAACCGTTATCTATGCCGATACCTCAACCGCCACAATAACTCCCATCTCCGAGGACGATGTGTCCTTCGGATACGGAAGCGTTTACACTCTCCAGATTCCCGGCGTTCAGGAGGGGTCAATTGTGGAGTATATGTATGAGACCGAGACATACAACCCCTATGATACTGCGATGTATTCTGCCACCTGGTATTTTCAGGATGAGGACCCGGTGTATTCTTCACGGGTGCTGGTGCGTCTTCCCAAGCCGAAAAAACTTTATTATATCTTCAAAAATCCGCCGGGGGTGTTCGGTTCGGTTCTGTTTTTGGGGAGCGAGAAGTTGATGGAACACTGCATCGCCCCCGAAGATAAAGTTGAGATGGAGGGGTTTGTCCCCAACGAACTGATTTACGCCGACACTACTCTGGGAAGATGGGTTGAAAATTCCATTGAGAAGATAAAATCCGCCGAGCCGAAGATTATTGATGAGGATACCTCAACCGCCTATGTGTGGCACTATATGAATCTTCCGCCGCTGGTCTCCGAACCGAAAATGCCTGACTACGGCGATGTCGTGCCGCATCTTGAGGGCTCGGTGTTCAACAGTTGGGATTATATATTTGACTGGCTCGGCAATCTTCAGAAGGCACGAATTAAACTCACGCCGGAAATCAAGCAGAAGGTTGATGAAATTGTCGCCGGCGCAAAGACGGTGGACGAAAAGGTTGACAGAATCTACCGCTGGGTGCAGAGAAATATCCAGTATATTTCCATCAAGGGCAGTATCTCCTCGGGGCAGACGGGACATCCGGCGGATGAGACATTCCACAACGGCTACGGCGACTGCACGGATAAATCAATTCTTCTGTGCACGATGCTCAAAGCCATCGGTGTGGAGGCGCATCCTATAATCATTATGACCAACGACCAGGAGACGGTGGACAGATGTATCCCCGGGCTTGACGGCAACCACGCAATAACCAAGGTATTTATGCCCGATGGTCGGGAACTTTTCCTTGATGCCACGGCTACCACATACAAGTTCCCGTATTTCCGCTGTGATGATCAGGGGGTGTCCTATGTTGACGCCATCGGCAGGACTGTGGGGATGATTCCGGAGAACAAGCCCGAGGACAACCTTGAGAGGATGGATGTCCGGATGGAGATATTCCCCGACGGCAGAGCCGAGGCGGAGTTTAAGTCCAC
>JAMOPH010000215.1 GCA_027064665.1 bacterium
TGGATCAACCGGCTCGCCCACCACAGGACCGTAAAGGTCCACCTCAAAACGCCAGCAGGTGTCAAGGACATTGTATGGGCAGTATGAGGTGTCCACCCTGTCGTGGGCGGTCAGGCAGATTTCGGCAGTGTCGTTGTGCGGGAACTCCCCGTCGTAGGTGATAACCCACAGGGTCATCCCGTCAACCACCGAATCGGTGATTTCATACGGCACAATTGCGCCGTCCACGGTGAAATACAGGTCCGAGGTGTCCACGCCGGAGACCGAATCGCCGAAGATGATGTAAACCCCCGGCGACGCAACATTTATCGTATCGCCGTCGGGCGGGAAGAAATCATAGACCACCGGCGGAGTCAAATCCACTAAGAACCAGCCCTCAAGCGGGGCGGCAAGGGAATCGCCCAGAGTATCCTGCGCCTCCCACAGCGCCCAGTAGACGCTGTCGCCGTCGTTCCACAGAGGCGATGGCGTGAATGTCAGCCTGCCGGTGGTGGCGTCCCACTCAAGGCGTGGGTCATCGGTGCCGATTGTGTCCTCGCCAATCTGGAACACGATGCTTGCCGGGTCAATGTCCACCGAGGCGGTGATGGTCAAAATAATCTGCTGGTCGGCGCAGGATAGGGTTGCGCCCACAGCGGGCATTATAAGCGATGCGGTTGGCGCCCCAGCCTCAATCTGGAAACTCCAGCAAGTGTCAAGTTCGTTGGGGGGGCAGTAATCGGGCAGGTCCTGTGCGTGGACGCACAACTGGACCACCGCTCCCGGCGGGAAACTTATCCCGACCTCGGCAGGGTCAATCCAGAAGGTGTCGCCCTCCCAGTGGACACCGTAATCGCCGATGTGGAAGGTGTCGGTGGTACCCAGCCAGGAAATGGTGAACACCAGCGACGCCTCATCAAGCCCGGAAAGCGAATCGGCAATGGAAAAGCCCACGACAGGGGTGGTATCGTCCACCACCTCGCCATCTGCGGGGATCATTCCTGAAATCTCCGGCGGGGTCAAATCAACGCGGAACCACGAACAGAAAGTGTCCACAGGGATTCCATCGGTGTTTGCAGCCGAATCAAGGCAGAACCACACAGAATCACCATCCGACCACAGCGGGTCAGGAACGAAATACAGCGTGTCGTTCACATAGGTCAGATGGGAATCGGTGGTGTCGTATTCGGTGCCGTTGACCGACAGCCTGATAGAGTTTCCATCAATTTCGCCCTCGGGGTCGTAGATGGCTATGATGATGTTCTGGTCATCGCAGGCGGACCAAGCACCAGTGAACGGCTCAACCAAAACGGCGGTGGGTTCGCCGCAGGGTTGAGTTGAGAAGTTCCACACCTCCGATGTCTCCGCACCGCAGACATTTTCAACCACCACAAACCAAGTATGCTCCTCGCCGCAGTCCACCATAACACGGTAGGTTGTGTCGGCCAGACTGTCGGCGATAAGAGAATCGTCATAATAGACGGAATATGTGAACGGTCCGGAACCACTTTCCGGCGAAGACCAGGTGAGAATAACATTGCCGGGAGCGATGTCGGTGGTATCATCCGGCGGAGAAATCAAACTTATCGGACCGGGGGAAGTTTGAGTTGTGAATGTCCAGGTCTCGGAAGTGTCCGCTCCACAGGCATTTTGAACCACCACAAACCACTCCACCGTATCATCACACCCCACAGAATAGATATAGGAAGTATCGGTCAATCCGGTTGCAACGGGGGAACCATCAACATAGAGGTCGTATGTGAACGGTCCACTTCCCGAAACCGGAGAATGCCACACCAGAGGAACATCCCCCGCAGGAACCTCATCGGTCCCATCCGCCGGGGAAACCAGACCTATTCCATCGGGGGAGGTCTGCGAGTAGAATGTCCAGGTCTCGGAGGTAATTGTTCCGCATTCGTTGTATGCCTCAACATACCACTGGACGGTCTCGTCGCAGGCGACGGTGTATGTTATCTGACTTTCGGTGAGCCCGGTGGCGTAGGCAACACCGTTGATGTAGATGTTATAGTAAACCGGGGAAGTCCCGGAGACATCGGTCCAGTCCAGGATAGTGTCGCCGGGCGGGATGTCCACGGAGCCATTGGCGGGCGAAAGCAAACTCAACCCCGACGGCGAGGTTGCGGTTGAAAATGTCCAGGTCGGGGAATCGGCGGTGCCGCAGGAGTTTTCAGACTGAACCATCCAGGTGTGGGTCTCATCACAGTTGAGGGTGGTGCACCAGAAAGTGTCGGTTATTCCGGAGGCGACAAGTGTCCCGTCAAAATAGACATTGTAGGTGACATCGCCGGCGGAATGCCAG
>JAMOPH010000216.1 GCA_027064665.1 bacterium
AACGATATAAAATATCTTTTCCGAAAACACCTTGGCATACTGGCGAAAACCGATGATTTTCCAGTCGTGAAAGTGAGTCATACTCATATTGGAGAGGGAAATGACGATGTTGTAGATGAAGGGGTAAATCACCACGGCGAAAATCACTATCATAGCGGGCAAAAGAAAAGAATATTTGAATATATTCTCGTCTTTTCTGCGAGATTTAGCCATCTTATATACCGATTCTATCACTATTCTTTTGAATTATCGGTTTTTTCCTCCTCATCAGGAGCGAGTTTGTCAATCAGTTTGAGAAGGACATACCTATCATACGGGGAAAGGCGGGCGATTTTTTCGGAGATGTCCTCCGGGAGGTTTATATGATTGTGGTATGCCAGTTTGTATTTCGCTTCGGAGCGGAGCCTTTCAATCAGTTCATCCTCAGGGGCTTTGTGGGAAGGCGGTGTGCCGTTTATCAGGTAATCCGTCGTGGTCTCCAGAACAATCGCCAGCCTTCTGACTATCTCATAGTTTGGCTTGTTGCGGTCTCTTTCAATAAACGAAATCAGCCCAGCGGATATCCCCACAAGTTTGGCAAGTTCCCGCTGGGAATAGGAATGTGCAAGCCGCAGTTTCCTCACTCTTTCGCCGAGGGTCTTGCCCATTTCACACTCCTCTATTTATCTGTCTCCAAAATATAAAAAAATTCTTTGTTAACGCAACTGTTTTTTCAAAGGCGGGAGTCTTTGAGTATGCGAGAAAATCACAAAAGATTTGACCTCTTCCTCAAAAACCACTCAAGCGAGAGGGCAAGGACAATAATCACCAGAAGCCACGCCGAATTGCGCAGTTCGTTCTCCTCTGTCCACGACTTTGTCCTCGGGGCGAGGTCTATCGCGCTCAAAAGATATTCCGCAGAGTCCGCCGGGGCGTATCTGCCCCCGGAAACACGGGCAATCTCCTCAAGTTCCGGTCTGTCCTGATTTGTCTGGGCAAACTCAACCTGAAACTCCTCAACAACAAAGTTGGTCTTCCCCCTGCCGATTATTTTATCCTTAAATTTCGCCACGCCGGACACTGTGTATTTCCCCTTCGCCAGCGACGGCAACCTGACCTCATACACTCCCTGTTCCACCTCGGTCATATTGAGGGAAATTTTCTGCGATGTATCCCCATTTTCTGGCACGATGGAAACTTTCACCTCTGCGCCGGAGACCGGGTTGTTGCTCACATCCCTAACCGAGGCGGAAATCACGATTGTCTCGCCGCTTCGGTAAACCCGCCTGCCGGGCTTGAGAACGAACCGTGAAATTTTCTCCTTCGCCAGAAGATACTGCATCAAATTTGACACCAGTCCCCGATAGACCCTGTCGTCTTTTCCGAAGCCGAAGGGCAAAAATCCCCATTTCCACAGCGGGGCGGCGCATATTGCGGCGCTTCTCCCCTGTCCCACCTGCGCAACGGACAGAACCGCCTTGCCGGTCTCCGGATGAATTAGAAGAACCGATGCCCCCTCCGATGGTTCGGCGGGGACATATCCCACAAACGGCGGCATCTGCGCAATCTCATCGCCGACATTCTCCCCCGACGAGCCAATCCTTGTCACCGGATGAGTGTATCCATCAGCCGACAGCACCGGGACAAACTTTGACCGTACAAAATCGGCAGTTTTCGGGATGTGAACCGGCAGAAACCGGTTGAGATGTTCTATCGCTCCGGCGGTGGGCATTGAGTCATCGGCAATCCACAGGACAGAGCCGCCCCCACTGACATATTCTGCGAGCGCTCTCGCCGTCCGCTCGGTCAGAATCGGGGCGGAGTGAATCAGAACCACGGCATCGTATTTGTTCAGGCGGGCGGTATCGGTGGGGAAGGTCTTGAATTTTGCATCGCCGCCGCCGCGCTTTATGAAAAGTTCCGTCTGGATGTGCGGGTCTGCCATAAGAACCCGCCTGAAAAACGAGACCTCAAACGAGGGATGGTCGCAGGCGATAAGGATTTTCTTTTTCGCCGGCAGGACTTTGATCGCCACGGTGCGGGAGTTGTTTGACACCGAGAACTCGCTCTTTACGGGCGGCACCCGAACTGTGTAGTATTTCTGCCCCGCCTCTTTGGGGGTCACCTCAAATTTCACCGGCACCGACTCGCCCCGGGCGGGAAGTTCCACGGTCTTTTCGGCGACTTTCTTCGCCCCGTCAAATATCTGGACATTGACCTTCTTTGCGCCCAGTTGCCAGGCGGTGATGTATGCGACAATGGGGGTTTTCTCGCCGGCATACGCCACCGGATTTGAAACAACCTGCGATATTGCG
>JAMOPH010000217.1 GCA_027064665.1 bacterium
ACGGACCGTATGTCTGGGGATTGGAACTGAGGACAGATATGCAAGCCCCGGGATAGATAGTTGCCGCCCCCGGGTTTATCGTGGTTCCGGAGTTGTTTGTTACGCACAGGTTTACGACTTCAAAGGTGTCAATCAATGCAACAACATCGGCAAAAATTACGCTCCACGATGTTCCGAGAGAATACCAGTTGCCGCCGGAGGAAATTGCAGTGTTGCGATACCAATTGTATGCCGTGGCACTGGAAACGGCGCAGGAACTTGTGTATGGGGACGAACTGGTTGAGGCGAAAAGGACGAACCCGCCGGCAAGTATGTCGTTGGCGACATCCTCATCGCAGTAAGCGCAATAGCCATCGCAACCATACATTCCGCACTCGTAATAGGCGGCATCCGTGAAGAAGATAAGGATATGCAGTGCATCCGGGCGCCAGTCGTAGTCGTTCATCGCGGCTTCTATGGCACACAGGGCATTTTCGGGGGAATCTGCCCCGCCCCAGGCGGAAATCCCGTTGACCCACGTCTGGAATGAGCCCCAGTAATCGCTTGTCATCTGTGCCCCGGGAATCGCTGAGGTTGAGTCATATTCCCGCCTCCCTCCCGAGGGTCCCACCTCATCGCCGTATTCCACCCCTCCAAGGCGGTAATCATAGCCCCTTGAGTCCAATTCGCTTATAAAACCGTTTATATTTGACCTGACGCCGCTAATGGTGCCCGACATACTCCCGGTGTTGTCCACCACAAACACGATGTCCACGGCGCCGGTGTCAATGCGGCAGCCAAGGTCAATCGCAAACTCACCGTCCAGCGTCCGCTTCATAGGATACCGCACCCCGCGGTAGATGAACGACATATCGGTGACCTTAAACCCGTTCTGGCTGAGTTGGTCCACCGGAAGCGACTGGGCAAGCAAACCGCTCACCACAAACCCCATCAAAGCATATAAAATTCTTCTCATAAATCGCCCCCCTTTGCATATCAAATAATTATAACGAATTCAAGTTTTCATTTCAACAAATTTTTCATTCCTCCTCCAGAGGATGCGCCTTCTTGTAAACCTGCCTGATGTATTCTATGGTCGTGTGGGTGTATCTCTGGGTCGTTGTGATCAACTCGTGTCCCAGAAGTTCCTTCACAGCCATAAGTTCGGCGCCCATCTCCAGAAGGTGCGTGGCGAAAGTGTGCCGCAAAATGTGCGGGCTTCTTTTCCCATCGGTGACCTGAGAAAGATACTTTTTCACAATGACATACACTTCCTCGGGGGAAATTCTTTTCCCCTTCTGCGACAGAAAAAGCGCCCGTTCCTCGGGGTCATTGAGGAATTTATCCCTTATGCGCAGATAATCCATCAGTGCGTGTTTTGCCGCCTCGTTGAAGGGCACAATTCTTTCCTTGCGCCCCTTGCCGAAAACCTTGATGGTCATCCTCGTCAGGTCAACATCTTCAAGGTCAAGTCCGCAGAGTTCGCTCCGGCGGATTCCCGTGGCGTAAAAAAGTTCCATAATCGCCCGGTCACGGATTCCGAGGGGAGTTGAGGTATCCGGGAGTTCCATCGCCTCGTTCGCCTGGGCAAAGTCCAGAAAGGACGGGTAGCGCTTGGGGATTTTGGGAAGTTTTATGTGCCGCGAGTAGTTGACCTCAACCACTCCCCGGGAGTATAGGAATTTGAAAAAGGACCTCAGCGCCGCAATTTTACGGTGGATTGTGCCGACCTTGTATCCGGCGTTGACAAGATTTGCCACATACGCCCGCAGAACTATAAGGTCAATCTGGCGGGGGTCCTCAAGTCCGGCGGGAAACTGCTCTTTCAAAAAGTCCACAAACTGCGCAAGGTCGGTTTCGTAATACTCCACCGTGCCCTTGGAGAAATTTCGTTCCCTGCCAATGTGAAGCAAAAATTCGGGGATGTAATCCTCAAGTTCCATTTGCCTCTGTCTTGTAATCTATTTATAATTCGCAAAATTTCAAGAAGTTAATGTTAGCAGGGCGGAGCGAGGATGGAGCAAAATCTGATTGAAGCCCGAAATCTTGTCAAAAGGTTCGGCGAGAAGACGGCTGTGGATGGCGTCTCCCTTCAGGTGAAAAAGGGCGAGATATTCGGCTTTTTGGGACCCAACGGCGCCGGGAAAACCACGACAATTCGTATGCTTGCGGGCGCCCTTGACCCCGACGAGGGCGAAATACGGGTCTTCGGGATGACATACCGGCAGGCGGAGAAGGAAATCAAGCGGCGCATAGGCGTTCTCCCCGAGGAAACACCGGTGTTTAAGAACATCAGGGGACACGAGTTTCTAAAA
>JAMOPH010000218.1 GCA_027064665.1 bacterium
AATTGCGATTGCACTGGTTCTGTCCGCTCTGTGGGGCGAGAAAAAAATCGTCAACATAAAATTTTCCGGCAATACCGCCTTCCCGGAATGGGAACTCCTTTCGGCGATGGATATGCCCAAGCCCAAGTGGTATAACGGCATTTTCGGAAACTACCCGCCCGTGGACAGGTTCAAAATCCGGGCGAGTCTGAAGACCATTGAGTCTATGTATAAGGACAAAGGCTTTTTGGACGTCAGAACCGATTTTCGGCTTGAACCGGCGGGGAAGGACACCACCCGTGTGGTTCTGGTGGTTCTAATCCAGCCGGGGAAAAAGTATCTTGTGGATTCGGTGCAGGTTGTGGTGCCGCCGCCGTTTGATGCGGGAAAACTCCGCAGACAGATTGAACTCGCCCACAACGACCCCTTCTCCCCCTACAAGGCGGAAAAGTCAAGGCAGAAACTCGTCCGCTATTTCGCCGACAGGGGCTATCCCTATGCGCAGGTGGAACTCCAATGGAAAAAGGACACCGCCGCCGGAACAGTTGACCTTAAATTCTCGGCGGAACCGGGCAAAAAAGTTTATTTCGGCAGGGTGTCTTTCAAAGGGCTTCGTAAGACGAAAAGAAAGTTGGTTGAGCGTGAGGTGACGATAGTCCCCGGGAAACCCTATTCCTACTCCGAAATTGAGAGAACCCGTGAGAACCTTTACTCCACCGGGCTTTTCAGGATAGTATCGGTTGAGCCGCAGAATATGGACGAAAAGCCCGACACGATAGATATCCTGATAAGTTTTGCCGAGAGCCGATGGGGATGGTATGGATTTTCGGTCAATTTGGGCGCCAACAAGCAATACGATTTCACCACAGAACTTTCCGGCGAGTGGGGGCACAAAAATGTCTTCGGCGGCGGCGAGTCGGTGGCGCTTCAGGGTGCCGTTCAGGCGGAGATGATTCGCCGATGGCAGATAGTCTCCCACAGGTATCAGGTCAAACTCACCCAGTTGTGGGCTTTTGGCGAGAAAATCCCCACCTCGGCAACCATCTACTTTGAGCCGGGAGTTAAAACCGAACAGCATCCCTACCGGGTGCAGAAACTGGGGGCGAATTTGGGCTTTTTCAAAAGGATGGGGTCAATCACCCACAGCGGCGGTCTGACCTACGAGCGTGCCGATATCTACGGTGTCCCCGAGGACGAGGCGGAGCAAATCAAACAGGAGCAGGGAATAGTCATCTCCCGCAAGATAAACTACACCTACCAGCGGGATGTCCGGGATAATCCGCTGGTGCCGTCGTCGGGAAGTCTTTTCCGGTTCGGCGTGGATTTTGTCGGCGGAATCCTCGGCGGCGACGAACACTACCTCAAGGTTGACACCCGATGGTCAAATTATCTCCCGATATCTTCCGCCAGACGCGCAATTTTTGCCAACAGGCTCCAGATAACGGTTATGGGAAACACCAAACGGGGCACCGATGTCAGCATCCACAACCGGCTTGCCACCGGCGGGGCGTATTCCGTGCGTGGATTTGACGAACTCTCCATAGGTCCCCGCACTGACGACTCCCTTCACACGCTGTTAGGCGGAAAAGTGCTGTTTCTGTTCTCCGCGGAAACCCGATATCAACTGTTAGGCAAACTCTGGGGGCATATTTTTGTTGACCTCGGGCAGGTGTGGACAGACTGGAAGGATGTCAATCCCAACGATATCCGCGCCAGTGCCGGTTCCGGGCTGGCGTATATCACGCCCATCGGACCGCTTCGCCTGGATTATGCGGTGGTGCTGTCAAAACACCCATACGACCCCAAGCAGTTCTCCGGAAGGTGGCATCTGGCGTTTTTGTATGCGTATTGATTATGAGTGAGGGGCGGAAAAAATTTATCGCAGATGTTATGCTTGGCAGGTTAGCCCGATGGCTGCGGCTTTTCGGATACGACACGCTGTATTCCTCTGCGGCGCAGGACAGCGAGATTCTGGTTGAGGCGCTGATAACCGGAAGAGTTCTGCTCACCCGCGATGTGGAGTTGGCGAAAACCGCCGGGGCGGCGGCGTATCTCGTCCGCGCCAACGACCTGTGGGGACAACTTCGCGAGGTGGTCGCCCACTTCGGGCTGGAGACAAAAGTGAAACTGATAATCTGCCCGGTGTGCAACGGGAAAATAGTGCCTGTGCGCAAGCAGGAAATTGAAAGCAAAGTCCCGCGATACACATACCTGACCCACGAAAGGTTCTGGCGCTGCGAGAACTGCGGAAAAATCTACTGGCGGGGAAGTCATATCTCGCTGGCGGAAAAGGACATACAAAAATTTTTAGGGGG
>JAMOPH010000219.1 GCA_027064665.1 bacterium
GTCGGTCATTGCCGCATAGGGTGGGTCGGCGTCAACAATCACAGAGCAGGAAACCGTATCGCCGCTGCATCCCTGAAAGTCCCGGTATCCCACCAGTTGGACTTCCACCGTGTCGCCGGTGTGGAAGGCATCCAGCGGAGTGATGGTCAAAATCGTGTCGGTGTAATCAAATACGCCGGAGGCGGCGTCATATCTGGTTCCGTTGATGTAGGCGACAAAAGATGTCGGGTCAACAGTGCTGTCGGGGTCGGCAACCACAAGTTGAAACTGCGGCGGATTGCACGAGGTTATCAGACCGCAGGTGTCGGGCAGGACAAAATACGCATAGGGCGGAAGCGAGACCGTCACGGTGACCGAGTCAACTGCATAACAGCCTGCGGCATCAGTTATCTCAACATAATAGGTCGTGGTGGTCTCAGGGTGTGCATAGGGGTTCGGCGCCGATGGGTCGGAGAGTCCTGCGGCGGGAGTCCAGACATACTCAAACGGCGGCGTTCCACCCGATGCCGTGGGAATTCCGCCAATCATCACGGAATCGCCGAGACACACGCCGACATCGCTTCCCGCCTCGGCATACAACTGGTCAACGAAAACGGTTATGTAATCCACGCCCACGCATCCGTTGGAATCGGTGACGGTCAGGGTGTATGTGGTGGTGACTTCGGGGAAAGCCAGTGGGTCAAGGGACATCGGGTCGGAAAGACCATAGGACGGAGACCACATATAGTTCGCCGAGCCGTAGTGCCCGCTGAAGGTGGCGTGAAGTTGAGTCGTGTCGCCCATACAGATTATGGAATCATCGCTGGAAAGTTCCACAACGATGTTGCTGGGATGAGGGATGAAAACGCTGTATGTGTCAACTATGGTGCTGTCGTGTCCGGCGCAGTCGTCAAAGTGGAAGGTGAATATATAGTCCTGCGTTGTTCCCCAGACTGTGGAGTCAAACTGAACGCCCCAGGCGGCGAGATACGAACCGCCGTATCCTGCGATGGTTCCGATGTTGATGGACGAATCGCCGGTGAGATAGATAAATCCCGGACCGGACAGGGTCGCTGTGGCATTGCACAAACTGTCGGTTCCGCCGTTGATGATGAAAAAGTTGAAGAAGGTGGTGTCGGGGTTCATAGTGCCATCGCAATCTGGGGAAATTGTGGGTGGGGTGTGGTTTATAGTGATGTCCACGGTGCCGAAATTTCCGATGCCGTAATAACTTATGAAGACGACGCTGTCGTCGGGGGCAACAGTTCTCTCGTTCCATTTGACCATAACGGCGGAATCGGTGTAGCCACTTCCGGTTGCGCCCGCCCAAGTTGCGGTGTTCCATCCGTAACTGTAGGTCGTGGGCCAGGAGCCATACCAGAACACATCGGGCATAGTCGCCTCAAAACCGGTGAGGATTCCCAGCGCCTGCATATCGCCGGGCGCCGGCGGGAAAGTATCTTCATAGGCACGCCAGATTGAGGGGATGCCGGGCGCATAATAGATTTCAGCAACACCGGAATAACCATACGAGGTTGAGATTGGAGCACCATCGTTGCCGTTTATCATAGTGTCCCAGAAAATCATTGCGCCGCAGGAATGGCTGGAGCCATCAACCGGTTTCATCACTATTTTGTATTGAATCTGTTCTATCTCTCCGGGGCTTGCCCCAAGCGACACTGGGCGGTATTCGAGCCTTATCATCACCCCGTTCCAGTCGTTCCACTGGACAACAGCAAGCGTTCCGGCATCAACATAATGAGTATCGGAGGCGGGCATTCCGCCGCTGTTGGTTTTCTGAGTGATGCCGTCCACATAAAAGAGCATCCACTCGGTGCCGCCGGTGCCGGGCCAACCAAAGGTGAGTTTAACATAACTTCCCGAGCCGGTGAGGTCACCGCCCTCCTGAAAATTGCCGTCGTATCCGTCAAGGTCAATATCGGCGGCGACATAGCCGTTCTCCACACGCCCAACGACCATCGCCGCCTCGTCAGCGGCGGCATCCATCGCCGCTTTATCCGCAAGGGGAGCAGAGAACAAAAGAGATGCCACCAAAAGCGGCGAGAAAAGCAATAATCTATGAATTTTCATAAGTTTTTCCTCCGTCGTGCTTCATTTTGTTAATATAGCATTTTCAAAACGGAAATTCAACAGGTTAGAAGGAAAAATTTGCCCGGTCCGGGAAAAAACCGAACCGGGCGGGTATTTTTATCGGAGAAGGTAGTCCTCAATCGCCTCGTAGAACTCCCTTTCCGCCGCCTCACGACGGTAATGGCGGAAAAGTTCCTCAAGCACCTCATCGGTGATACGGGCGGAGAAACTGAGATTGTTCCGGTCGTCGCCGAGGTATATGAGGGTGTTTCCCTCGCTGTCGGCGAGAAGGTATGGAATTCTCCCTTCCGCCGTGGCGGCGAGACGAACAAAACGCCATCTTCTTATGACTCTCATATGTTCCTCCCGGGTTTGGGTTGGTATGGCACACTACTGCGCCATAAACCGACCCTCACCTCAGGGGAGACATCCTCGGCAGGAAAACCGACAGGAACCCCCGTAGACAGTGATAGAATTTATGACTTTAGGGGAATATGTCAAGGCAAAAATCAGGATTTTTCCAGAAAAATTGTCTGGGTGGGATAGGCGAATTCTATCCCCTCTTTCTCAAAACGCTCGGCAATTTTGAGGTTTATCTCCTGCTGGACATCCATATACAGGTCGTAGTCCCGGTCAAGGACATAGTAGACGACCTCGTAGATGAGGGCGAAATCGCCGAAGGACTTAAAATGCGCCCGCCCGAAACGAACCATATCCACCGAATCTATGACTTCCTTTATTATCCCCGGGATTTTTTTGAGTTTTTCCACCGGGGTTTGATACACCACGCCCAACTGAAACGCCACCCGGCGCTCCTTCATTCGCTTGTAGTTCCTGACCCGGGATTGCAAGAGGTCGTTGTTCGGGAAGACAATCTGCTCGCCGCTCAAACTTCGCACCCGTGTGGTCTTTATCCCGATATGCTCCACCGTGCCGGCGTAATTGTCAACCACAATGAAATCGTCAATCTCAAAGGGTTTGTCCAAAACTATTGAGATGGATGCCAGAAGGTCTCCGAGGATATTTTGAACCGCAAGCGCAACGGCGACACCGCCGACTCCCAGCCCCGCCACGAGAGTGGTTATCTTTATCCCCAAATTGTCAAGAATCAAAAGCACTATCAAAGACCACAGGATAAATTTCCCCAGCGAGTTGAGGATAATAATCATCGCCTTGGCGGAACTGTCGCCCTCGTCGGCGCGCTTTTTGAGTTTGAGTTGAATCAGCGCATATATGAGGGCGCTTCCCCACACGCCGAACTGGATTATTACAACCACCGCAGTGATGGTTTTGAGAATATGTCTGGCTTGGGGGGGAAGAACCAGAACCAGCGACCCTATATACACCGACACCACGATAAAAAACCATATCCCCGTGCGCTCGGCAAGATGGACGAACAAATCGTCAATTATTGTGCGGGAAAGTTCGGCACGCTTTTTAAGTTTGTGCGAGACAAAATTCCTGAGCAGTTTGAACACAATCACCAGAACAACAGTCAGCAAGACACCTATAATCCACGACTCTATCGTGTTGCCCCACAGTTCCTTCTGCAGAAATCCCATAGTTCCCCTCCGTCATTCGTCTACAAAATCCTCGCCGGAACGGTAGCCGTCAAGATATATGTATCTTCCCAGAATTTTCACGAAATCTGAAAACTCCCTGCCGGCGGGGAGTTCCCTTTGGACTATATGCTGAACTCCCTCCGTTTGTCCGTCAAGCATATCGGCGTGATGGAGAATCATCGCCTCAATGGTCTTTGGTTCCACCGGCGAGCCGAACTCCTGCCTGCCGTGATGGGACACAATCAGATGCAAAACCTCTGCCGCAAGGTTTTGAGGGAAGTCGGGAATTTCCTCAATCGCCCTCGCCACACGGATGGCGCCCAGAACTATGTGCCCCACAAGTCTTCCCGCCACGGAATAGTCAAAAAATCCGCCGATTTTAATCTCCTCCACCTTGCCGATATCGTGCAAAAGTGCGCCGGCCATCAGAAGGTCCTTGCGGCAGTCGGGGTAAAAATCGCAGGCGATATCGCAGATTTTTGCCACCCTGAGTGTGTGCTCCACAAGACCGGTAAGATACGCCCCGTGCCACAGTTTCGCCGCAGGGTAGATGGAAAATTTCTCCACGAAATCGTCCGTGAACACCGCCTCAAGCAGTGCCCCCAAATACTCATCCTCCACAGAGTCAATCCGCCGGTAGAGGGACTCTACTAATTTTTCACGGGGATATCTTCCGGCGGGGAGAAGTTTTGTTATGTCAATCTCGTCGTCCGTGGCTCTGCGGAACGCCTCAATTTTTATGTTCCTTTCGCCCCGGTAGTCCGTGGCGACACCGCAAAGTTTTATAACATCGTTTTCGGCGAACTGATGGGAAAGGTCCTCGGCGTCCTCGCCCCAGTAAACCCCACGGATTTTCCCGCGGGAACATCCCAGATTAAACACCAGATACTTCCTGCCCTCGTAATCCCTCATCTCAATTCGCCTTATCACGAACAGGTCCTCAATTCTCTCGCCGGGGCGGATATTTTTGATGTGTTCATCGCTCATTTGCTCCCCCTTTGGGCGGACATAATCACCGAATCAAGCACGGTAGTGTCAATCTGAATCTGGGTTGCCGCCCGAAGCGAATCCAGAAGATTTGACATATACGCCGCAAATTTTTCGGCGAACAGGCGGCTGTAAATCTGGTCCCGGACCTGCTCCAGCGAACGCACCGTGCCGTCCTTGCCCTTGTCCACGATGAAGAAGAAATGATATTTTCCACCACCTTTGATTGGACCGACCCACTCGCCGGGATTTGCCCTGAACACCGGGCGAATCAAATCGGGCAGAAGGTCCGCACGGGAGAACCAGCCGAGGTCGCAACTGTCGGTCTTTGAATACTCCTCGGAAAATCTTTTAGCCACGGCGCAAAATGAGGAATCCGCCTTGAGAAATTTTTTGACCGTGTCGGCGAGGGACTTTGAGGAGACCACGATGTGCAGCGCCCTGACCTCGTCGTGCTCCCGAACGAAATCCCCCTGATGCTCAAGATAATAGCGCTCAATCTCATCATCGGAGATTTTTATTGCAGGGGCGATTATCCTGTTCCGAATGTAATCCTGAAGAATCTGGATTTTTGCCTGTTCAATTTTGCGGCGGACCTGCGGGTCATCAAGTGCCCCACGGGAAATCGCATAATTGGCGAGAATCTGTTGTTCGCACCAGTCGTTGATGAGTTTTATCCACTGCTCCCGGGTCAGCGCCCCCCTGAACTCCGGCGGAACACGGCTCATCAAATCCGACACTGTGAGAGCCGAGCCGTCAACCCGGGCGATTACATCCGCCTCCTTTTTCTCTCCCCCTCTGCCGCATCCGGCGAACATAATTCCCAGAAGCGCCAGTGTGATAAGTGCTCTCCTCATCAGAAATAAAATAACTCCCCCCGGGCAATCCCCAAAGGATTTTCCCGGGGAGAGTTTATGGAAAAGATGGGCTTTTGAGCGCAATCAGTGAGCCATCAGCACGCCGAGGGCGAGGGAGTCAAACTTGGTCTTGTGCGGGTCCGCCCGGGAGGTCAGGACAATCGGCACGGGAGTTCCCGCCACAACCGCCGCACAGGAGGCACCCGCAAAATACAGCAAGGCTTTATAGAGCACATTCGCCGTCTCAATTTCCGGGCACAGAATTATGTCGGCGTCGCCGGCGACCTCGCTTTCTATCCTTTTGGTCTCGGCGGCTTTTTTGTTGATTGCGTTGTCAAAGCCGAAAGGTCCGTCAACGAGACATCCTTTAATCTGTCCACGGCGGTTCATCATAGAAAGGATTGCGGCGTGCTCTGTGGCGGGCATTTTCCCGGGGTTGACCTTCTCCACAGCGCCCACCACGGCGACCTTGGGGTTTTCTATCTCCAGCGAGTGCGCAACCTCAACCGCATTTTTGAGGATTTCAATTTTCTCTTCCAGCGTGGGCGCAATGTTTATCGCCGCATCGGTTATAATCAAAAGTTTATGATACGCCGGAATCTCAAACACCGCAACATGGGACAAAAGCCTTTTGCTTGACCTGTCTAAAAGACCGGTTTCCTTGTTCAGCACCGCCTTCATAAAGTCGCTTGTGGAAACAAGCCCCTTCATAAGGACATCGGCGTCGCCCCGCTTGAGAATCTCCACGGCGACCGAGGCGGTCTTTTTGAGGTCTTTCTCCTCAACTATCTGGTAATCCGACAGGTTCACGCCGACCTTTTCGGCAGTGTTTTTGATTTCCTCCGGGTCGCCGACAAGGATGCCTGTGGCAAAACCGTTTTTCCTGCCGTCCTCAAGGGCAGCAAGAACCTCTGCCTCCTGCGCCCCGGCGACCACGACCCTTTTTGCCCCCTTCTTTCTGGCAAGTTCAACCAATTCCTCAAGAGTGCGCATAACAGAACCCCCGGTTTTTCGTTTGAATCTATCAAAGTTAATCAATTATTTGTGAAAAGAAAAACAAAAACTGAAATCTAATCAGTCCCATTTTGTTAAGGGAAAGTCGCACTTGTTCTTTTGCAGGCGAAATGCAGATACAGAGCATCAGAATAGAAATAAGGGGGGTAGTTCAGGGGGTCGGATTTCGTCCGTTTGTCAAGCGGATTGCAGACAGAACGGGGGTTTCCGGGTTCGTGAGGAACGAGGGTTTCGGCGTGGTGATAGTTGCGCAGGGCGAAAAATCGGCGCTGGATGAATTTCTCCGCCTGCTTGAGAGCGAAAAGCCGCCCGCCGCAAGATACGACCGGATGGATATAGCCCAAGTTCCGTCTGATAGTTCCCTTGCGGGATTTAAAATAGTCTCCTCGCGGGAGAGCGCGGAAATCGGCGCGATGCCCCCGGACCTCGCCGTGTGTGAGGACTGTCTCCGCGAGATGTTTGACCCCACAAACCGACGGTATCTGTATCCGTTCATCAACTGCACTAACTGCGGACCGCGGTTCACGATAATCCGGGAACTTCCCTACGACCGCCCCGCGACCACGATGGCGGAATTTGAAATGTGTCCCGACTGCCGCGCGGAATACGAAAACCCCGCCGACAGGCGCTATCACGCCCAGCCGGTCGCCTGCCCTGTGTGCGGACCGGAGTATTTTGTGCATCCGGAGGTGGAAACCGCCCCGCCGGAGGATATCCCGCGGTGGGCGGCGCCGATATGGACTGCGGCAAAATTCCTCGCCGAGGGCAAAATCGTCGCGCTGGAGGGAATTGGCGGATTTCATCTTATGTGCGATGCGGCAAACCCGGAAGCGGTGGAAAAACTTCGCCGGTGGAAACGCCGTCCCACAAAGCCGTTTGCGGTGATGGTCGCGGATATCTCCGCCGCGCGGCGAATAGCGAAAATCTACCCCGATGCCGAAAAAATTTTGCTTTCGCCCGCCGCACCGATAGTTCTGCTTCCCGCAAAGGACACGCCGATAAAGCGCCTCGTCGCCCCGACTGTGGACACGGTGGGGGTTTTTATGCCCTATGCGCCGGCGCATCATCTGCTGTTTCACTTTGGGGCGCCAAAAATTCTGGTCGCCACCAGCGGAAACCGCCGGGATGAACCAATCGCCAGGGACCCCGAAGATGCCATTGCCCGACTGGATATCGCCGATATCGTGGTCTGGCATAACCGCAAAATCCACAACCGCGCCGACGACTCGGTGGGATTTGTCCTTGATGGGAAATTCCACACAATCCGCAGTGCCCGGGGGCTTGTCCCATCGGGGATAGAGATAAAATTCTCCGGCGGCAGAAAGGTTCTGGGTGCCGGCGCCGATATGAAGGGCGGAATCGCGATATCCAATGGGGAAATCATCTATCCCTCGCAGTATCTGGGCGACCTTGCGGACCCTCTGGCGCAGGATTTCTGGCGCGAGACCGTGGAAAAATTTTTGCACTGGCAGAAAATCACGCCGGAACTGGTGGTCTGCGACCTTCACCCGGATTATTTCTCCACCAGATTGGGCGAGCAGTTGGCGGAAAAGTTGGGCGTTCCGTGCGCCAGAATTCAGCATCACCGGGCGCACTGCTGGTCTGCGGCGGCAGAACACGGACAGACCGAACCCGCACTGTGTGTCGCCTTTGACGGCACCGGACTGGGAGACGACGGCAAAATCTGGGGCGGGGAGATTTTTTTCCTGAATCCGCAGACCGGCGAGTGCCGGCGGATGGCGCACCTTGAGGAGATTGTTCTCCCCGGCGGGGACTCCGCTGCGGTCAAGATTGCGCGGATGGGATATGCGTATTTGTTGAGGGCGTTCGGCTCGCCGGATAAAATCCCCGACCTGCCGATAACAAGGCACCTTGACAAACTGGAAATTTCGGCGATTGCGAAAATTTTTGAGGAGAACCGTCCGCCGATAACCACCAGCGTCGGCAGGCTGTTTGACGCTGTGGCGGCGATATGTGGCGTGTCTTTTGAGAACGAATATGAGGGCGCCGCCCCGATGACACTTGAGGCGCTGGCGGCAAAAGTCGGATTTAACAATATCCTTGCGCAGGAACCCTATCCTGCGGATTTCCGCGAGGAGGGCGGGCAAATTGTGTTCGGCGTGGGCGGGACAATTGCCGCCATCGTGGATGACCTGAAAAAAGGCACGCCGGTGGGGATAATTTCCGCGAAATTCCATCGCACTCTGGCTCATCTGACCGCGCGAATTCTGCGCCAGTTAGGGGCGGAATTCGGCACAAAGGATATCCTGTTCTCCGGCGGGGTGCTTCAGAATAAACTTTTGATACAACTTTTCCGTGCGGAACTGGGATGTGAGTTCAACCTCAAATTCCCCGCAAAAGTTCCCGCCAACGATCAGGGAATTGCGGTCGGGCAGGCGCTGTGGGGAAGTTTGTTCGGCAAATAAGATTTTAATTTTTTGTTGTAATTTCTTCAAATGTTTTGTATTATGGAAACACAATGCAATTGAGGGAGGGAATGGGGTATATTGTCCGAAATCTGGTGCTTGTGATGGTGGCGATGGGCTGGTTCGGCGTTGGTTTTGCTCAATCGTGGACAAGTTCGGGGGCGGGAGATACGGTGTTTATCAAAATAAGTGTGCGGATGATAGGGGCTTCGTGGTCAATTGACACGCTTGACGACGGCTGGGACGACGATTCGGCGGTGGATACACTTTGGCAGTTTGGCTCCGGCGCAGACTATGATTCGTTTTTTGCCGACATAGGGTCATTGGCTCCCTGCTCTCTGGCTATCCCCGCCTACTGGCTTGAAAATTTGGGAGGAATCTCTCTGGATATTATGGTGCGTGCCGAGGTCGGACCGACCTGGCGGATTCATCCCCTGTATTACACCTGTGATAGTCTGGCAGGTTCAATAAATTACTGTGGGGTGGGCGCAATCGCTATGATTGCCAACGGAGTGATTGACGACTTTCGCCCCACAGATATGAATAAGGATTGTATCCCTATGGTGACCGGCTCGTGGGCTGAGGTGGATTCGCTCCATTTTCATCCAACCTCATCCTTTCAATATTATCCCTTTGTGACAACCACGGGAACCCATCTTGTGGCTGAGGACCCGATTGCCGGAATTGGCGGTGAAGGAACCTACCGCAGGGACAACGACCAGATGGAACTTTATTTTTACATAACTCCGCCCGCTGTCTCGTCAGCGACCGTGCCGCAGTATATAACTTTTTGGGTTAAAGCAAAGGTGACAGATTGAATTTTAACCAAAGTTAATTGTAATTGTTTGACACCGAAGATTAAACCGCTAATTTGAACAAAAACTTAAGGGGGGATAAAAGATGACCAGTATCAAAAGGATACTGTTTGGGTTTGTTATTTTGGCTGTATCTGTGGTTTTCGGGGCGTCGGTGGGAGTGGTTCCGGCTATTGTGAGTTTTGACTTTCTCCCTCCCGGATACACATTCAATATGGAGAAAAAAGCCGGCACTCCCATACTTATCCCCAACGATAACGATGTGCCGCTGGTCTTTCAGGTTTCCTTTGAAGCGAACAAGCCGCCAAAATCGTTATTGCCTGGGTACGAGAATTTCCCGGATGTCTCCTGGTGCAAGGCGGTTCCGGAGACGGTGATTGTTCAGCCGCACGACACCGGCAGGGTGAACCTCATAATTGAAATTCCAAACGACCCTCAACTCTACAATCAATACTGGGAACTTGGGGTTGTGGTCTCCACCAAAAGGGCGCTGGAGATGAAAGCCGGCGGGGTTCAATTTGGAATTTTCCCGAGCGTAAGAGGAAGTTACCTTATCAGCACACTTCCCAAAGAGGGCGTCAATCCAAAATCCAAGCCCACCGCTGTGGTGCCCTCGGCGGCGTTTATCTCAACCGAGGAGGCAATCGCCGGCAAAAAACTGACCTTCAAAATCTTCAACAACGACACCGTGCCCCACAACTATGTTATTGAGCCCTATGAATTCCCGCACTTTCCCAAATATGATGTCAGGCTTGCAATACAGAATCTCGGGGACAACAAGCCCGGCGACCTCAGTTGGATAAGCGTCTCCAAGGGATTTCTGTTCTTCAAGAAAAACACAGTTCACCTCAATCCGGGCGAGTCCGCCGAGTGGACAGTTTCCGTGAAACTTCCCGACAAGCCCGAGGTTCGTCAGGCGCCCGGATGGGACTTTGTGGTGAAAGTCCTTCCCGAGGGCAAAAAGGAACACTCCGGAATTTTCAGAATCTGTGTCCAGAGCAAAACCAAGTAAGTCCCTATGGGCACCAAAATGCCGGAACGCAGAGAACTGACCAAAAAGGAACTTTCATACTACGCCTCGCTGAAGGAAAAGCGGTATCGGCGGAAGTATAAGAAATTCATCCTTGAGGGAGTGCGGTTTGTCCGGGATGCGCTTTTGTATTCCGACAACTCGCCCTACAGGCTGGACGAGATTTTTGTGGATTTTGTCCTCGCCGAGAAAAAGGGATTTGATGAAATTGTCCGACTGGCGAAGGAAAAGTCTGTTCCGGTAAGTCTTATTTCCCGCTGGCAGATGGAGAAAATCTCTGCGCAGGACACGCCGCAGGGGGTGTTTGCGGTTTTGAGTATGCCCGAACGCACTGACGATGCCCGCTGGGGCGAGGTCCTCACCAAAAAGGGGACAGTCCTTTTCCTTGACGGTGTGCAGGACCCCGGAAACTGCGGAACTCTTATCAGGTCTGCGGCGGCGTTTGGGGCGCTGGCTGTGATAATAGGACAGGACACCGCAAAACTATACAACCCCAAGGTGATACAAGCCACCGCAGGGGCGTTCTTCCATATCCCCGTGCTGGACCTCGGACACAGACCCGGCAGGGAAATTGTCGGCAAATTCGTTGAGATGGGCTTTGAACTTTTAATCACCGGCGCCGGCGGAAAACCAATCTATGAGATTACCCCCTCTGAAAAGATGGTCCTTGTGGTGGGCAATGAGGGTTCCGGCGTGCGGGATGAGATTTTCGCCCTGCCGCATACCCTTGTCACCGTGCCGATAACAAGGATTGACTCCCTCAACGCCGCAGTGGCTGGGTCTGTGGCGCTGTATGAGATTTCAAAAAAACTTTATGCCTCATAGGTCCCCGAGCGGACCACCCTTATTTTCTTTATTCTGCGGTTGTCGGCGGCAATTATCTCAAACCGAAGTTGTTTCCACGCAAGTTTTTCACCCCGGCGGGGAATTCTGTGGATTATCTCCTCAACAAATCCGGCGATTGTCTGATACTGCCCCCGTGGGATTTCAATTCCCGTCATAAGTTCAAGGCGCTCAATGGGGGTATCTCCGGGAAGGACGACGCTTGACCCCGGAACCTCCAGCGTGCGCATAGTGGGTATATCACGGGTGCGAAGCATCCGTTCAATCAGCGGTATTCCGCCGATGACGCCAGTTATCTCGCCGTGTTCGTCGACCACCAGCGCAGGGATATTCCCTTTGCGCATAAACTCCCGCAGAAATTCTGCGGCATCTTTGGTCTCCGGGACGAAC
>JAMOPH010000220.1 GCA_027064665.1 bacterium
CCACCTGCCGGGCGAAGAAAAAGGCGAGAATCGGGATATCCTCTTTCCTCTCCCTCAGCGGCGGGATAAAAATCTGCACTCCGCCGAGGCGGTAATACAAATCCTGACGGAATTTGCCCTCAGCCATCATATTTCTGAGGTCCCGGTTGGTGGCGGCGATAATTCTGGAATCGGCGCGGCGAGGACGGACATCGCCCACGGGGAAATACTCGCCGGTCTCAAGCACCCGCAGAAGTTTCACCTGAACCGATTGTGGCACCTCGCCTATCTCGTCCAAAAACAGAGTGCCGCCCTGCGCCTGGTCAAAAAATCCGGGGGTGTCCTTGACCGCACCGGTGAAAGCGCCCTTTTTGTATCCGAAAAGTTGCGATTCCAAAAGGGTCTCCGGGATTGCGCCACAGTTGATGGCGACAAAGGGACCCTCACGGCGGCGGGAATGGTCGTGAATTGAGCGGGCAACAAGTTCCTTCCCCGTGCCGCTTTCCCCGGTGATGAGCACCGGCAACTCCGTGGGGGAAACCCGCAACACCGTGTCGGCGATGGTGTAAAGCGCCTCGGACCTTCCAACAAGACCCATCTGCGCCAGAAGACGCCTTCGCCGGACAAGGTTTTCCGCCTGTCGCCGCAGAATATCCCCCTCAACTTTCTGCGGAAGAATCAAATCCACAAGTCTGCGAAGATAATCGTTGGGATACCCCAGAAGGATAATCGGCATAAGCGGCGCACGATGCCCAACCACACGGAGAAATGTGTCAATTCCCAGCGGCTGGTCAAACTCGGCGGATATTATCCCGAGGTCAAACTCCCCATCGGACAGTTGGGCTAAAAACTCCTGCTGTGTGCCGCATCTGACATCCACAAAATCGTAGTCGTTCCCGCCAATCAGCCCGATTATTTTGAGTTTTCCCTGTGCCATTTCTGACATTATAAACCGCAGGGACGCCTTTCTCAAGTTTTTATAACCGCCCTGTCAAATTTAATTGCATATTTCAAAACCACGAATTTATTAGAAGAAAAACGGAGCGAGCAAATGTGCGAATACAGGGAGAAAAAATTCTGCCCGTGGTGCGGCGGGAAACTGGAATATTTCGTTGACCACGAGGGCAGGCGGCGTCAGAGGTGCACGGTCTGCGGAGCGGTGCTGTATGAAAACCCCATCCCGGCGACTGCGCTGGTAATCCCTGCCCCCGACAACCCGCACAGGATTCTTCTGGTAAAGCGGGCTGTGGAGCCCTGCAAAGGACAGTATTCTCTTCCCGGCGGATTTATGGAAATTGATGAAACTCCCGAGGAAGGGGCTATCCGTGAGATGGCAGAGGAAACCGGATTTTCCGGCGAGGTGGTAAAACTCTTGGGGGTGCGCAATCAGCCCTCGCCGCAGTATAAGATGGTTCTTTTAGTGGGATACCTTATGCGGATAACCGGCGGAGAGTTAGGGGCATCCGATGATGCCGAAAGTGCGGAATTTTTCCCGCTGGATGACCATCCGCCCATAGCGTTTGAGGGGCATCAGTATTTCGTTGACATTTATGAGGACTCTATCAAGCGGAGGTAAAATGGCGCATCAGCACGAACAACCCACAGGGACGCCGGCGATGGTGATAAGAATGCCGGATGGCTCCGAGCGTGTGGTGACCTTTGAGGAGTTGACCATCACCAACAACATCACCCTTGAGGCTCTGGTGAGAATTCTGCTCAGAAAGGGCATAATCACCGAGCAGGATTTCACGGAGGAAATCGCACAGGTGACCCGGGAGCGTGCCCCACAGGAAAGTCAACCCGAATGAATTTTGTGTCGGGCACGATGGTGGAAAAATCCAAGACAATCCCAACGGGCGCAGAGGACGAGGAAAACTCTATAAAACTGCCCCTTGAATGGGAAATCCATCCGTTTCGGGAGAGGAAAACAAGGGGCATAGTGGCGCTGATAATAATTGTCGCATTCTCTACGGCGGCAGCGGTGTGGATGAACTCAATTTTCTGGGGATTTTTTGCCCTTGCGGCGCTCTTTCTGGGACTTGCGAGGTTCTTTTTCCCCACATATTACATAATTGACAGCAAAGGGATTCGTGAGATTTTTATGGGCACGCAAAAAGTCGCCCCGTGGAGCAGATTCCGGCGGGCGGTGCGGCGAGGAAACGAGGTTTTCCTCTCGCCGTTCCCGCGCAGACATTTTATGGATAGATTCAGGGGGTTGCTTGTTGTGGCGCCCGACGAGAAGGTCGCTAAATTTATAGCAAAAAAGGTCAACGATGCCGCGAGA
>JAMOPH010000221.1 GCA_027064665.1 bacterium
GGGATGCCCTGCGATTTCCAAGGACCCCGAGACCGGCAAGGCTGTGATTGACGAACTTCTGTGCGCGGGGAATCACTGCACGGTCTGCGCGCAGGTCTGCCCGTTTGATGCCATCGGACCGGCGGAGGAGTAATCGGATTTATACTTTTTTGAGGAAGAAAATCCCCTCACCCGGCGTTTCGCGCAACTTTTTCCAACAAGGGTGAGGGGGTTTTTTTGTCTCCTGCCTCTTGCACCTTTGCCTTTGACCGGGTGCATATTGACTTTGGTCAGTGTCAATTTGCCTCTGATGAGTGTCATACTGCCTCTGACCGCGTGCACATTGTCCTCTGGTCAGGTGCATATTGACTCTGGTCGGTGTCATATTGACTTTGCTCATTTGCATATTGCCTCTGGCTATTTGCACCTTGACGCACAGGATGGGGGAGAATGCGGGTCTGCCGGGGCAGATATTCCTTTCCCTGTCGCCGGGGTTTATTATATTCCACCAAAATCACTCAGGGGGCGCAGATGGACCGACTTCGCCGGATAATTGAATCCATAGACAGGCGCGGATACAAGGCTTACTCGCGGATTAAAGGCGAATACGATTTCAGAAATTTCCGCCTTTTCGTTGACCGCGTGCAGGGAGACCCCTTCGCGTCGCCGTCGGTGGTCAGGGTTGAGGTGGAAAACCACGGTTTCCCGCCCGATTTCTTCTCTGACGAGCCCGGCAGGGTTGCCCTGCGGGACTATCTTTATCGGCTGATTCACATAAGGGCGAAAAAGGTCTCGCGCCCGCGGGGAACCGGCGGAAGCGGGATAATCTCGGTTCCTCCGCCGGGGCAGATAATAATTCCGCGCACCGGCGTCCAACTTGACGGCGACAAAATCGTGGCGCGACTTTTCGTGGGGCTTCCCGCCCGCGGCAGAACCATTGACGGACACGCCGCCTACGAGATGTTCTTTATGGATATCCCCGAAATCGTCAAAAAGTGCCTCTTCGCACAGGCGGTGAATATGGAGCATCTGCGGGATTTTATCGTGTTCCACCGGGACCAGGTGGCGCTTCGGCGGATGCTCACCGAGCGCGGGATTATCGCCTTCGTCGCCGATGGTGCGGTGCTTCCCCGTGAGTCCGGAATCTCCGACAAGCCTATGGTCGGCGGGAAACCGTTTCGGTCGCCGAAAAGTTTTTTGGTGGAGTTCACACTGCCGTCGGGCAGGAAAGTTGCCGGGATGGGAATCCCCGAGGGAACCACGCTCATCGTCGGCGGAGGATACCACGGCAAAACCACGCTTTTGGACGCAATCCAGAACGGGGTGTATTTTCACATCCCCGGCGACGGGCGCGAGTGGGTCATCACTCATCCCGATGCGGTGAAAATCCGCGCCGAGGACGGGCGCTCCGTCAGGGGGGTGGATATCTCCGCCTTCATCCGCGAACTTCCACAGAAGAAGGACACCCGCGATTTCTCCACCGATGACGCCTCGGGCTCAACCTCAATGGCGGCGGCAATTGTTGAGGCGGTTGAGTCCGGCGCAAAGGTCCTTCTGTTTGATGAGGATACCTCCGCAACGAACTTTATGATTAAGGACGACCGGATGGTGGAGTTAATCCAGAAGGAGCCCATTGTTCCGCTGGTGGACAGGCTTGAGGAACTGCGGGCGCTTTTCGGGATTTCGGTGATAATTGTCGTCGGCGGGGCTGGCGAGTATCTTGATGTCGCCGAGCGGGTTATCCTGATGGAGGAGTTTGAGCCATCTGATGCCAGCGAGCGCGCCCGCCAAATAACCGAAAAATATCCCGCGCACCGCGCCAGAAAGCCCGAGCCGATGGAAATCCCCCGGGGGAGGATTATTCTCAGGCGCGGGTTTTCCGCCGCGAAGGGCAGAAAGTCCGAGTATGTGAAGGTCAAGGGCAAAAATCTGGTTTTCGGCACGCAGACGATTGACCTTTCGGCGGTGGAACAAATTATTCTGCCGGAGCAAATCCGCGGGATAGGCAGAGCGATGGCGTATCTTGAGGAGAAAATCGGGGAGATAACCGTTGCCGACGCCCTTGATATGATTGAGGAGGTTTTGCGTCGGGAGGGACTTTCGGGGCTTGTGCGGTGGGGTGCGGTTCCGCCGGATATCGCCTATTTCCGCCGGCACGAACTCGCCGCCGCAATAAACCGCCTGCGAACTCTGGCGGTGAAGTCGGTTCCGGCGAGGGGATAGTTTCACTGCCTTTGGCGAGTTAAATAGAAGTTATTCGTTTTGCAAAT
>JAMOPH010000222.1 GCA_027064665.1 bacterium
ATTGTGCCGGCAGTAGACCACCGAATCGGGCTTGTATGATGTGTCCTTCTCCACCTTGACCTTCTTCACCACGGGAAGCCAGAACGCCGTGTCGGGGATATCGGTGCGGGAAAGAGTGAGGGTGATTTGGTATGTCGTGTCGCCGGGGAGAAGGGGCATAATCGCATAATTCCATAGCGAATCTTTGCCCGCGGAGACAAACAGCGCCGCCTTGCCAAGGACAAAGTGCGCTTTGCCGTCCTTGTCGGTGTAGTGGTGCGCCACTGCCCGAAGCGAGGAAAAATTGAACACCGAAATCCACACATCGGCGCTCTCCACCGGCGCGGAGTTCTGGTCAAGGACTTCAACAGTCAAGCCGGTGGTGTCGGAGTAAAGCGGGGTCAGGTTGAGGATGGTGAAACCGTTTTTGGCATAGTAGATAGGGGCATCGGCGGAGTCAAGTTCGCCCCAGGCAATTCCCTTAATTATCGCCGCACGCCGCGAGGCTTTATCAAACCAGGCGTTGTCCAGCGGGGTGACTTCGGCGCCGCCAAGGAAATGCCATCTATCACCGGTCCAGACCTCAACCCACGCGTGATTTGAGTTGGTGAAGGGCCAGTAGGGCGTGTAGGCATCGCGGGCGGGAATTCCCATCGCGCGGCACGCCTTGATGAAAAGTATCGCCATCTCCTCGCATCTGCCGATGCCTCGCACAAGCGTTTGTTCTGCGGTCTGGTCCCAGCGGGAGGTGGGCTCGTATTTCATCTCCTCATACGCCCACTCGTTGAGGCGATACACGGCGCACTTCATATCGTCCCCGCAGGATTTGACCCGCTCCCAGAGTTCGTGCCAGTGATTTTTCCGAAAATACTCTATCGGCTCCTGCGAGACACGGTAGGGGAGCACATAGGTGTAGAAATAATCCTCTGGGACATCATCCGCCCAGGGGACCGAATCCAGCACAGAATCAAGGGCATACAAATCCGCAAGCATAGAATCGGCATCAAGGCTCATCAGGTCAATGGTGGGCATATCCTTCAGCAGGAATTTCGCCCATTTTCTCACTCTGCCGCGCGACCTTTTGAGAAGTTTTGCCACCTGAGGATTGCGCTTTTTCGCCGCAGAAAGCGAAATAGCGCGGGCATCAACCATCACAAGCGAAAGCGCCACAGCCAAAAGCACCAGCACCTTTCTCATCATATCCCCCTGATTTGGTCATTTTGCGATTTTCACGCGCCTGCCCTCAACTATCACTTTTCCCTCGGCGAAAAGTTGAAGGACCTCGGGATAGAGTTGGTGTTCCACCTCAAGCACCCGCGCGGCAAGGGTCTCGGGCGTGTCGTCATCCAGCACGGGAACGCATCTCTGCGCCACGATAGGACCGTGGTCGTATTCCTCGTCAACGAGATGAACCGTCACCCCGGTGACCTTGCAGCCGTATTCAATCACCGCCCGATGAACGCGGATGCCATACATACCTTTCCCGCCGAACGCCGGCAGAAGCGCAGGATGAATGTTGGTAATCCGATTTTTGAACTTCTGCACCACCTCCGGGGGAACCCTGCGCATATACCCCGCAAGGGCGATAAAATCCACCTGATGGCGCCGGAGAGTTTCCAGCATCGCGCGGATGAATTTCTCCCGCGAGTCAAACTCTTTGCTTGAGAGGTAAACCGCCGGAATTCCGTGTTTTTCCGCCCGCTGAAGCGCAAAGGCATCCGGACGGCTGGAAAGAACCAGTTTGATATCCGCGGAAAGTTTTCCCCCGGCGACAGCATCAATTATTGCCTGCAGGTTGGTCCCGGAGCCGGAGACAAACACCGCAAGATTCATCCTCTCCCCTTTCGGAAACACACTCTCAAAAAACATCCTGACCTGCACTCATTCAAGGGAAATTTGACCGACCGCCCCGGTGAGCATCTGTTTTGGGAAAGGCAGTGAAAAATCCACCCGGGGTATAGCGCCGATATTTCGGCGTCCCGCCCGACAAATCAAAACCCATCGTCCTCGCCGACAAACTTTATATCATCCTCGGAGTAATGTTCACCAATCTCTATCTCTCTCTCCCGCGGACCTACTTCCTCAAATTTTTTGGCGTTTTCCTCAATCTGCTCCTTATCGGGAAGTTCAATTTCGTTTCGGCGCTCGGAATACCGCATATTTATGTGGAACACCCGTCCCATTTCGTCGCTTTTTCTCTCATCCTCCGGCGTGATGGGGCGCATACGCACCACTAAATACTCGTTGAAATACCTTATCCTGC
>JAMOPH010000223.1 GCA_027064665.1 bacterium
ATCTGATTTTCGCCAGGGCGAGCGCCTCGGTTTCGTTCGGCGCCTCGTTGATAATCTGCAGGGCGGAATCAATCTCGCCCATTTTCTCGTAAATCTGCGCCAGCCTCAGGCGGATGTGTTCGCTTTCGGGGGCGGTTTTGAGTATCTTGCGGTATAAAATTCTCGCCCGGTCAAACTCGCCAAGTTCGTAGTAGACCCCCTCAATTTTGTCCAGCACCAGCGGGGCAAGTTGGGGATATTCCACCGCCACTTTTTCCCACCATTGAAGGGCGTCGCGGTTTCTTTCCTCGGAGTAGTAGGCATCGCCGATGGCAATCATCGCAGGGACACAATCCGGGTCAAGTTTGAGCGCCTCTTTCAAGATAACGCGCGCCTTATGCGGGTCGTCCTCAAAAAATTTCTCGGCGGATTTGACCTTATACAGCGCCATAACCCTTTTGTCCCCGCCGATTTTCGCCAGCGCAGAGAAAGCCTCATCCCACATCTGAAGGTTCTCATAGACTTCCGCCATAAACTCGTATGACCACCTGTCGGGCTTGAGGTTTACCGCCTGAGAGATGTGTTCCAGCGCTTTTTTGAAATTGCCCTCGGCGGCAAAATCCAGCGCAAGGGACTTGTGGATTCTTGCCTTCTCATCCGGTTTGAGGAAAGCCCGCGTCAGCAGCGAAAGATGAACACTTTTTGCGACCTCATAGTCCCCGCGCTGGCGCAGAATATCGCCCAGCAGAAGATATGCGGTTATGTTTGATGTGTCCTTTGTCGCGGCGGATTTGAGGAATTTTATCGCGCTATCAAAGTCGTTCTCAATAATAGCCATCAGCCCGCGGATGAACTCATCCTCCCCTAATAAATGGCGCTTCATCCGCGTGCGGTAGTGATACCACCCCGCTATCGCCAAAATCACCAAAAATATCAACAAAATTATTGTGGGATGTTCGGTAATCATTTCTCCTCCTGTTCGGTCTGTTCGGTCTCAATTTTGGAAAGGGGCATAGTTCTAAGGTGCGAAAGTTCCTCCTCCAGATTGACAATCGTATTTTTAAGGCGGGAAATTCTGCTTCTGAGCCGAATTTCCTGGACGATTGCTATTATCAGTGTCCACAGCACACCCAGACCGAACGCCCACAGGACCACGGCATTGAGCGAGGCGTTTGGAATAATTTTAAACCCCAGCGACACCGGACCCACCGAACGCCCCGTATTCAAACTCACAAATCCAACAATTCCCACCACCGCCACAAGAAGCATTATTGACATAAAGATTCTCATTTTCTCCTCCGATTGAAAGACCACTCAACGATAATTCAAAACGCCCCTTTTGTCAACCACTATGTCAGCCGAATTCCGTTGATTACCAGTTGGAAGTCCTTATCCAGAAATTTTGCCGCCCGCCGCGATTCTATCATCCTCGTCATAAATATCTCAAAATACTCCATCACAGACGATATATCCGGGTCAATCAGGATTGAAAGTTCAATAGTGTTTGCGTCAGCGACTATTAGTTTGCTGTCCTTGGCGGCGTAGTTCACCCTGTCGTGGATATCAAACGCGACCGTGTCAGGGTTGCGCACCCGGGAATAGTGCACATCGGATTTGTCCGCCAGAATAAGCGCCGCGCTGATATCCGAAATCGGGTCGCCCTCGCCCTCGTGGTGGTTCCCCACTGCCATAGCCACATCCAAAACCTCGTCGTAGTCCATCCCCATCTCCGGCAGAAGCGACAGAACTATGTGCGCGCTGTGCTGTGCGTGATGAATTCTGTTAACCACATTCCCAATATCGTGCAGGTATCCCGCGATTTCCGCCAGTTGCGCCCGGCGTTCGTCGTAGCCGAGTTCCCTCAAAAGCCTGCCGGCGCGCTCAGCAACAATCTCCGCGTGTCGAAACCCGTGCTCCGTGTAGCCGATCTGCTTTAGGGTCATATCGGCGTGTTGGATAAGTTTGCGAATCTTTTCGTTCGCCCTGATGTCCTCAAGTGTAATCATATCCATCACCTCACTTGCTCATCTGTTGAGGGATTGTGCCCTCATATTTTTCCTCAAGTGTTTCCCGGCAAATTCTGACGCCGTCAATTATCAGCGCCGCGTCGGGGATTGTCCGCCCGATTTTGCGCACACTGATGCCGAATTTCTCCGCGAGGGACTCAAATTTTTCCTCCGCCCCGGATTTTACGCTCACCACAAACCTCGCCTGCGATTCGGAGAACAGCCACAGCGCCAGAAGCAGCGGGTCCTG
>JAMOPH010000224.1 GCA_027064665.1 bacterium
GGGATGTATTCCGCATTATCCAACCCCAAACACCTGGATACTATGTTAGTAAGGCGGTCACCAAAATTCGGGAAAGCACTTGACAGGTTTTATGAAGAAAATATTTTTTGTGTTCAGTGGGAAACAAATAAAAACGCGTAGGGGGTCATTATGCGAAGGGGAATTGGTGTTTTACTCGCCGTGTTAAGTCTTGCCGTTGTGGTGTGGGCGGGCACCACAGGAAAAATCACCGGAACAGTGACGGACAAACAAACCGGTGAGCCACTTATGGCGGCGGATGTTGAGTTGATAAACCCCGCCACAGGTGAGGTTATAACCGGGACCGCCACGGACCTTGACGGGAACTATATTCTCTTAGATGTGGCGCCCGGGGTGTATGACCTGCGAGCCTCAGCGCTGGGATACGCCCCTATGACCGTCAAAAATGTGGTGGTCCACGCAGACAAAACCACCACCGTCAACTTCCAACTGGTGTCCGAGGCAATCAAGGCTGAGGCGATTGAGGTTGTGGCAAAGCGTGAGCAGGTTAAAATGGATGCCGTTTCCTCGGAGGACTATGTCAGTTCCGATGAGATAAAGTCAATGCCTGTCCAGAGCGTCAACGAGGTTCTGGAGACGAGGGCTGGAGTTGTGAGCCGCGGCGGGGAACTGCACTTCCGCGGCGGAAGAGCCCGCGAGGTGGCATACTATGTCAACGGAATGCCCGCCAACGACCCCACCTACGGCTATCAGGCGCTGACTGTCTCGCCGAATTCAGTGCAGGAAATTCAGATGCAGACCGGTGCGTTCAACGCTGAATACGGCGGAGCGCTCTCTGCGGTGGTCTCTATCGTCACAAAAGAGGGCGACCCCAACAAATTCTCCGGCTCCATCGGATACTCCACTACAAACTTCAGAATCAAAGCCCTCAACAAGTTCACCACCAATGCCGACAGGATTGACTTTTCCCTGTCGGGTCCCGAGCCGATTTCAACCTACTTCCTGCCGGTTCTGGGACTGAAACTTCCAAGAGATAAAAGAATCTCCTATTTCTTCTCAATCTCCGGCGAAAACGCCGACACAAGGCTTCCCTACAACAAAAAATTTGACCTTGACTATCCCGAGGGCGGCGCGCCGCTCGCCACTCAGGATGAAATCGTCGGTCCATACAAAATCAAATATGGCTGGTATGGTTTCTTCCCCGAAAGGCGTGTGAACCAGTATCAGGCGACTCTCAAACTCAAACAGAGACTGACGCCCTCGTTCAAGTATGTCATCTCCTTTGATGGGAACTGGTCCAAGTGGCGCAGTTTTGACTGGTATTACTATTATTGTCCCAAGTTCGCCTACAAGAGCAAGCAATCGGTGTATCAGACGACTCTTAACATCACTCACAATCTTTCGGTTAACACATTTTACGAACTGAGGCTGGGGTATTTCCACAATCAGCGGACACTGAATCCCGGTGATTGGGACCCGGGCGATTTCGCCGTGGATTCCTCGGCGGTGCGCACCCTTGACGACTGGGTTGATGTGAACAACGACGGTATTCCCCAGATTCGTGTCCCGTGGGTTGATTTCAACGGCAACGGAATGTGGGACTACGGTGAATACTGGGAGCCGCTCATTGACAGAATTGACACAATCTGGAACGACCCCTCGCTGAGGGACTCCATAATTGAAATTGACACAATCTATGCCGACACACTCCCGCCGCAGTTGGGCGAGGAACCCTGGATGGACTGGAACAACGACGGCGTGTTTGAACCCAGATGGACCAACTTCAACTCGCCGTATCCCTCCTGGTTCTCTATGAATATCGGCGAAATCTATATGGACGGCGAGCCGTTCCTGGACGGCTACCCCTACGGGATGAGTTATGAGGCGCTTCTGGACGGGAGCGCCGGAATTGAGTTCGTGATGGAAACCCTGTGGGTTGATGTCAACGGCGATGGGCAGAAGCAGTTCGGGGAATATGTCTATGGAAGTTATTATTACACTCCCCACGATACGCTTTTGGAGGAACAGACTTGGGTTGACTCCAACCACAACGGACAACCCGACTGGGGAGAATACATTGATTTCAACGGCGATGGGCAGTTGACCTGGCGGGATGGTCAGTGCAACTACATTGATGCCAACGGCAACGGCAGATATGATGTGGGGGAACTTGGCGAGCCGTTCCTTGACCTCAACGGCAACGGTTACTACGACCCACCGGACTATCAGCACGAGGACTGGGAACCCTACATTGACCGCAACGGCAACGGAAAATACGACAATGCCTCCGGGTTCCAGTATCGCGGTTTTGACCGCTGGGCAGTTTGGCACAAAAGAACAGTGGATATGGTGATGGCTAAGGGCGACTTGACCAGCCAGGTTGACAAGCACAACCTCGTCAAAACCGGAATTCAGTATCAGTGGATAAGAATAAATATGAACGAGATTCAGTATCCGGAATATTACTACGATGGGGTTCCGGACAACGGACCCTGGCCCGAACACGGAATTTTCCGCTCGTTCTACACCAGAACCCCGCAGACATTCTCCGCCTACATCCAGGACAAGATGGAATACGGCGGACTTATCGCAAATGTGGGATTGAGATTTGATATGTTTATTCAGGCACACGAGGTTCTGGAGGATTCGGTTGAAGAGCAACTCAAACTCGTGCTCGCCGACTGGTGGGAGGAGAACAAAATTAAACGGACCGACTGGAGGCTCTCGCCCCGTCTGGGTATGAGTTATCCGATTACGGACAAGTCCAAATTGTTCTTCAGTTATGGGCACTTCTACCAGTTGCCGGGATTTGATGATTTCTATCAGGTGCCCACACAGGGCTCCCGGGCGGGAAGGTTGGTCGGCAACCCCAACCTCTCTTATGAGAAAACTGTGGCGTATGAGTTGGGAGTTGCCTACGGAATCTCCAACGACTGGACAGTGCAGTTTTCCGGTTATTACAAGGACATCTATGACCTTATAAACACATCGCACCAGAGAATTGGGACATTGGAGCAGGATGTCTATGTAAACCACGACTACGCCCGCGCGAGGGGGGTGGAGTTCAGAGTTGACAAAGCCTTGTCCAACTACTGGTCTCTCAGCGTCAACTATGCTTATTCTTTCGCCTTTGGTAAGAGTTCCTCCGACCGCAGCGGATATGACGCCCAGTTTGACCAGACCGCAATCCCTCTGCGGGACCTGCCCCTTGACTGGGACCAAAGACATCTGCTCAACGCAACTTTGAGCATAACCGTCAAAAAGGACGAACATCCCAAACTTTTCGGTCTGACCCTGCCCGACAACTGGAACATCAACACTGTGCTGACCTGGGGAAGCGGATTCCCATATACCCCATCAAAATATAACCCGTATTATACAATCAAACCCGGAGAAAAAGCCTGGGAGAGAACCAACGCCCTTCGTATGCCCAGCCAGTTCAATGTTGACCTCAGAATGAACAAGACCTTCAAAATTGGAAAATACGATTTGAACACATATCTGCAGGTGTCAAACCTGACGAATCACAGAAATGTTCTTGAGGTCTATTCCGACACCGGCAAACCGGATAAAAGTTGGACTTTGTGGCACGACGACGGGACCTATGAATTTATGGGCGATGATTACGCCAAGAATCCGACCCACTGGGGTCCGCCCACAGATATAAGAGTTGGTCTGGAACTTTCGTGGTGATTGATAGATAAAAACCAAGGCAAGGAGAGATAAGATGAAAAAATTAGGCGTGGCACTGCTGATCCTGCTGTTAGCAGCAGGAGGATGGAGCAAAGACCTGGGGAAATTGCGGCTGAGAAACGCAGAATTTGGCAGAACCAGTGGAATTTACCCCGCACAGGATGAAAAAACTCATCAGGTCGGAAGTCTGTATTTGACCGTGACCAACTATGGGTTTTTTGGCTCCCAGCGGGGCGATGACACCCCGACATATTGCATAACCTCCGATGAGGAAATCTGCGGGCGGGAGCCCGGAAACTGCCGTCCATCGGCGGAATACCCCGGATGCAGCGGTCTGGAGTATCTGTTTATGGGGGCGCTGTGGATAGGTGCTGTGGTCGGCGGCGACACACTCGTCTCCGTGGGCGAGGACGGATGGCACTCGGACATCAACGAACTTTTCCCAAGTTATAACGACGGCGACACCATAATCAAAAGGTCGGTTCTCGACGGGGACAGCGGTGCGGTCTCCGAGGAGGACTATGTCTGCAATTTCTCGGACACCATTATGAATACTTCCTTCGCGCCCCCGGACCACAGACCCATCGGAATAGAAATCCATCAGGAAAGTTATGCGTGGAGTTACGATTACGCCCACAACTTCGTCTTTATTGACTATACCTTCAAAAACATTCGCACCGATGGAAGGACAATCCGGGACCTGTATATCGGTCTTTACATTGACGGCGATGTGGGTCATGTGAACACCGAACGCTATGCCCAGGACGATGTGACGGGATTTATCAGATATTATGTGACCGATGCTGGGGACACAATTCCGCTCAACCTCGCCTGGATTGCCGACAACGATGGAGACCCTGAAGAGGGTGCGTTCACCGATAGAAGCCCTACCGGGGCTATGGCGGTAAAACTTCTGCGCGCCCCTGGCGGAACCGATGTCTCCTCCCTCAACTTCGCATACAACTGGTGGATTTCCAACACCGAAGAGACCTACGACTGGGGACCCATGATGAGCAACAATGACCTCGGATTTGACGGTACCCCCGAGGGAGATATCAACAAATACAAGGTGATGTCCAATGGTGAATTTGACTACGACCAAACAGAAGTTCTGGACTATCTTGACAACAGCGATTGGGTCAGTTTGGATGAGGAATATGCCAGAAGTCTCTGCAACGGGTATGACACCAGATTTCTGCTTTCCTTCGGACCTCTGGAACTTCCCCCTGACCTTCCCGACAGCGAACTTCCCCACATAACCATCGCCTTTATGGTGGGCGAGAACTTCCACACCAATCCCAATATGGACACCACCGATTGCAGCCAGTTTAAGCGGTATTACAATTTCCAAAAACTCGCCGAGACGGCATATTGGGCACAGCAGATTTTTGATAACGGCTACCGCGGTCCGGAGCCGCCGCCGGCACCGGAATTCAAAATCGTCCTCGGACAGAACAAAGCCACTATCCTGTGGAAGAACAATGTGGAAAATGTGTATGATGAAATAACCCATTTGTATGACTTTGAGGGATACAGAATCTATATCGCCGAGGAAAATATAGACCATTATTATGTTCCGCTGGTGCAGTATGATAAAGTGGACTTTTTGAAGGTGGAGCGCATAACAGAATACCTTGACTCGGTCTCCGCCGAGGGCGATTCTTTCTTCCACTATGACACCCTTTACTCCGATGCTCTTCTGGACAGCGATGACTCAATAGATGTGGAACTTGTGCATTCCGACGGGACCACCGAGACAATCCGGCTGAAGCCGCAGCCCTTTGACGCCAATTTAGGGATGCCGCCGGACACGGTGATTGACGGGGAGACCTGGTATTATTATGTGATTGACCATCTTCTGCCCGGCGATGACAAATGGGTTGTGGTCACGGCGTTTGACTATGGGCAGCCGAGCAAGGGACTTGCCTCGCTTGAGTGCAACAAGACCAAAAACGCCAAATGGTTTGTGCCCAGCGGCGCACCGCCCACCGACAAGAAGGTCCGCGTGGTGCCGAACCCCTATCGCGTGGACCACGACTACAAGCGCTACTGGGAACACTCCTTCACCAGCGAGTGGACCGAATACTCCCGCAAGTTGAGGTTCTATAACCTGCCCAAACACTGCACGATACGAATCTATACCCTTGACGGAGATCTGGTCAAAGAGATTGAGCACGACGAGTCGGTTCCGGGGACTATGGTCGGCGCCGAGGACTGGAACCTGATATCCCGCAACGACCAGGCTATCGTCAGCGGAATATATGTGTTCAGCGTTGAGGACGAAGAAACCGGCGAGATTCAGACTGGCAAGTTCGTGATAATCAAATGATTCAGCATAAACTGGCAAACAAAAGGAGGCAGTGATGAGGATATTTTCAAAGTATCTGATTGTGGTGGTTGTCCTGCCGGTGCTGGTGTTCGGGCAGGCGAAAGTCGGGACTGCGGTGGCGCAGTTTTTGGAGATACCGGCATCGGCACACGGCGAGGGAATGGCTGGCGCCCGTGTGGGGATAACCGATGATATCTCCTCAATCTACTACAACCCCGGCGCTCTGGCGTGGCAGAACCGCCGCCAGTTTGCGATTTCCCACTCTATGCTCTATGCCGGCATATCCCACGACTTTGCGGCGTTCACTATGCCCGCTATGGGCGGAGTGGTAGGGGTTTCCGCCATCACGCTCTACACCGGCGAGATGGAGGAGACCACCCCATATCAGCCCGAGGGCACCGGAAGGACATTTTCCGCCGGGGACCTTTCGTTGGGCGTCACATACTCCAAATTCCTCACAGACAGGTTTTCGGTCGGAGTGACCGCAAAATATCTGGGGGAATACTACGCCGATGTCCACGCCCACGGCTGGGCTATGGATATAGGGACGATATTTAGGACCGCTTTCAAGGATATCCGGCTGGGGATGATGCTCTCAAACTTCGGACCAGACCTCAAGTTCATCAGCCAGAGTGCACCGCTGCCTATGTGTTTCCATTTCGGTGCGGCGGGAGAGATAATCAACACTGCTCCGCACAGGCTCACCCTTGATGTTGAGGGCTCCCATCCGAACGACAACCTTGAGAAATTCCGTGCAGGGCTTGAGTACGCCTACAACGAGATGTTTTTCATCCGTGCCGGTGGGAAACTTCAGTATGACTCCGACCTTTTCACCTTGGGTGCGGGATTTAAGATTCCGGTGGGTGCGGCAAGATTTGCCGTGGACTATTCCTTTACATATATGCGTCATTTGGAAAGTGTCCACAGGATTTCAGTTGGCGCTGAATTCTGACCATAAAAACAAGGAGTGACCGATGAGGAGCAAAAAGACAATTTCAATTGGAATCGCACTTTTGGCGCTGGCGGTTTTGGGCGGATGCTACAAGGGCGAGGAGAGCGAGACCCAAAACCCATTTGTGCACCTGTATAATGTTCCGCCGGACAGTTCGGTTATGGGTGCGGCGCCGGTTATCTGGTGGTGGGGCACCGATGTCGACGGGATAATTGTGGGATATCAGTGGATTGACATCACCGCCGCAAAACTTGATTCCACCACAGTGGAGGCTTATTACTCGGGGACAGAGCCAATTCCAGATACGGTTATCTCCGCCGACAGCGCCGACACCTTCGTGTGGCACTACACCGAATCCAATGCGGACACCATTTTCCTTCTTATGGAACCCGGCGACACAATGACCAAGCATCTGTTCTGCGTCAGGTCAATTGATGTTGATGGGGACACCTCCGATGTTGAGTGCCGAATTTACTACAGGACCAACGAGCCACCCGATTCCCTCAAAATCAAGGAAAACGAGGATTATCCCGAGGGCGACACATTCTGGGTTCTCAACGACACCACCTGGGACTGGAAGGGCATAAAGATTGACTGGACCGCCCACGACCCGGACAAGTCAATAATCCTTGAATACTACTGGTGGGTTGAAAACTACGATGACCCATCCCAGATTGTCCTGACCTCCCGGATGGACGACTCTGTGTTGACCAGTTATTCCGGAGAAAACCCCAACGACGGCTGGGTGAGGGCGACAAACACAATCCTGCGGGGACCAATCCCCACCGGACACTGGCGGTTTATAATACAGGTGCGCGATGACGCCTTTGAAGCCGGAGCGGCGGACACCTTTGAGTTCTACGCCGTGCATCCTGCCTTTGACCCCTCAATAGATTCTGTCGCACAGGCGATGGCGGACACCACATATCCTCACAGAATGCTGGTGCTTTTTGCACCAACATTTGACACCGTTGTGTCCAACCACGCTCCAGGATTTTACTCCTCCATCTTTGACCGACTGGTGGCAGAGGGAATTATACAGGGATACGATACATCATCGACATATGTGACGCGGGGAGAAAACCTACTCATTACCAAATTTGACCTCGCCCAATACAGTATAATCTATCTGTTCAATCCAGGGACACCGTCGGGAGCAGCGGTGCTCTCGCCGAGTGAGGATATGCTTGACGAATTGAGGGATTATGTCCTCGCTGGCGGAAGAGTGGTGTTTGATGGACGGCAGTTTTTCAATCAAATTTCGGATTTCGTCAACGCACCTTCCCCCTTCGGAGAAATTCCCTTTGATATGTTCGGCATAGTGACCCAGTCGGATATGGGCTCGTGGGTTGAGGCATCGCCAATTCCCCAACTTGCCGATGAATATCCTGTCCTGCGGGTGGATTCCGCCAAGGTCTCCGACGGAATGGTTGGCGGTGTCAGAAGTATGGGGATGTACCCATATTTTGCCGGAATTCCCTATGCCGAGCCGATATATCTTGGCAGCCCGGGTGATCTCTCCGATGAGGAAATTCCGGACGCAATGAGGAACAATATCCTCGGGCGCCATTTGTGTATCCGCTACGCCAAACCCAACACCAGAACCGCCCTGTTTGCGTTCCCGCTGTTTTACGCCAGAAACGACTCCGGGCAGGTCACCACTGTGTTAGAAAAGACATTCCGGTTCCTGATCACTGGCTTTGCCCCCGAAGAAGAGGACACCACCGAAAGTTCCCTGTGATAAACCTACAATGCGGAAACGAAGGGGCTCCCTGCGGGGAGCCCTTTTTATTTGCAGATATATGTTGCGCAGGGACAGAAAATCCGTTTTTTGTGGTGATAACCTCACAGGGGGACAGGTATGAGGACAAAATTTTTAATAGTGTGCGCCGTTGCGCTGATGACGGGGGAACTTTTTGCCGCCGGCGAGCCGGCAAAGTTTTTGTGGATGGGAATCGGTGCACGGGGTCTGGCTATGGGCAACACCGGAACCGCATACATCAACACCCCCTGGGCGCCGTTCTACAATCCGGCGTCGGTGTCGGCGCGGGGGAAGTTTTCCGGAGCGGCGTCAAATCAGTTTCTCGCCCTGGACAGAAAAATATACGCCGCCACAATCTCGGCGGAGATATACGAGGAAGCGGGAGTCGGTCTGACCTGGATACATTCCGGGGTCAGCGGAGTTGAATCCCGCAACGAGGACGGGCAGAAAACCGGCACAGTGGCAAACGGCAACGATGCCATATTCTTCGCCTTCGGGAAAGAACTCGCCGGGAAGTTTCATCTGGGGCTTGGAGTGGAATACATTGAATCGTCAATTGAAAATGTCACGGTCACCACGGCGGGTTTCGGCGGCGGAGTGTCATACAGAATTCAAAAGCCCGACATCACCATCGGATTTGTGGCGCAGAATCTGTTTATGAAATTTCTGTGGAACTCCAACAACTATTACGGCACCGGGCAGACGGTTGAGGAGAAAGTGCCGGAACTTGTGCGAGGCGGGGTCAGTTATAATTTCCGGGTCGGCGGGGCAGAGTGCAACCTCTCCGCAGATATTCGGGACTATCCGTCGGCGGGAAAGTTCAAATACGGCATCGGCGCCGAGGTGAATCCAATTCCGCAGATAAGTATCCGGGGCGGATTCAACGGAGAACACCCCACCTTCGGCATAGGAGTGAGGACAAAACTGGGCAAGTTGTCCAACATCGGCGTTGACTATGCGCTGGTGCCGGAAAACTGGGGCGTCGCCCCTCGGCACATCGTTGACCTGATGGTGGAATACTGATTGTTTCATATGAAACACCGAACTTATCCGGTTGATATGCAGGCAGATACGCTGAAATCAAAGTGCACCGAATTTGGGATAGAACTCCCCGAAAATTTCTGGGGCAAAATGGAGCGGTTCGCCGAACTGATGAAAGCGCACAACGACGCCGCCGGACTGATATCGCCGAAGGACACAGAAAATATCTGGGAGCGCCACATTGCAGATTCTCTGGCACTTCTTTTTTTTGAGGAAATTCCGCCGGGGAAAGTCGTTATGGATTTCGGCGCCGGCGGGGGATTTCCGGGAATTGTTCTGGCGGCGGCACGCCCGGGAGCACATTTCGTCCTCGCAGAATCCGTCGGCAAAAAGGTGGCGTTCCTCAAACTTGCCGCCGCAGAACTTGAACTCCCCAATGTTGAGATTTTCCACGGGCGGGCGGAACGCTGCTCCCTGCGCTTTGACATAGTCGCTCTGCGTGCCACAGGTCCCCTCACAAAAACCATCCCAAAATCCCTAAAACTTCTTCGCCCCGGCGGCAAAACCGCCCTCTGGGCGGGGAAATCCTTTGTGGCAAGGCGCAGATACTGGGAAAATTTTTTGCAAAAGCGCCACGCCGCAATGGAGATAAAAGAATATCCCCCCAACTGGCTTCCCGGAAGGCAACTTTTTATGACTTTTATCTCAAAAATCCCCCGGCAGGCATAATTGCTTGAATAAAATCGCTGCAGGAACTATATTTATTCGATGAACCCGGTTTTTTACAGCGAGGGGTTGAGGTTTTCGTGCATAGGTTGCGGGCGATGTTGCACCATCCCCGATGGCGTGGTGTTCCTTGAGAGCGAGGATATCCGCAACCTTGCGCAGTATCTGGGGATATCCGAGGAGGAATTCCTGCAGAAATACACCCACACCGAGGGGAAATTTGTGGTCCTCAACGACTTTCCAAATGGGGAGTGTATATTCTACCGGCGGGACAAAGGGTGTGTGGTATATCCCGCCCGCCCCCGGCAATGCAGAACTTTCCCGTTCTGGGACAGCATACTCTCCTCGCCGGAGCGCTGGGATGAGATGGCAAAGCAGTGCCCCGGCATAAACCGTGGGAAACTCTACTCCTGCGAGGAAATTGAGGCAATCCGCAGGGGCGAAAAGGACACATAAGGAGGAACTCTATGGGCAAATTAGCCATATACCCCGGCACATTTGACCCCATAACCAACGGGCACATTGACATAGTTATCCGTGGGTCAAAGATCTTTGACGAGATAATAATCGCCGTGGGGGAAAATCCTCACAAAAAGACCCTTTTCTCCCACAACGAACGGGTGGAACTGGTGAAAGAGGTGGTGGACCAACTGGGGTTTTCCAATATCACCGCAGACCATTTCTCCGGACTTTTAGCGGACTATATGCGCAGAAAGAAGGCGATTGCGGTCATCCGTGGTCTGCGGGCGCTCTCCGACTTTGAATACGAGTTCCAACTGGCGCTGGCAAACCGCAAAATCTACCCCCAATTTGAGACCGTTTTCCTTATGCCCAGCGAACAGTTTATATATCTAAGTTCGTCAATGGTCAAGGAAATCGCCCAGAACGGCGGGGATATATCACAGTTCGTCCCGCCGGTTGTTGAAGAGGCGCTATACAAAAAATTCGGGAGGGCAAAATGAATTTGAGAAAACTTACGGCGATATTGATTCTGGTCTTTCTGGTCATCTTCATAATCGCCGCAGTGGGTGAAAGCCGGATGAAAAAAATCTCCGGAGTAAAAATCGTCGGGCGCTCGCTTCTGACGATAGACCTTGAAAGACCCTACCCGGAAAATGTCCCCTTTGAGTTTGATTTCTTCACCCTCAAAAGGCAGGTGCCGTTCTACGAGTTGATTTTTGCGGTAGAGTCCGCCGCCAAAGACGAAAACATTGAGGGAATAATTCTCAAGGGCTACGATGGGCTGGGGCTTTCCCGCACCTGGGAACTTGCGCAGGCGCTCAGAGATTTCAAAAAGGCGAACAAAAAGGTCTATGGCTATTTTGAATACGGGAATATCGGGAATCTGCTTCTTGCC
>JAMOPH010000225.1 GCA_027064665.1 bacterium
ATTGGGAATATATATCACCGCAAAACCGCACTGAGATTCCTCTTTATCGCCGTTAAGATGATATATATCCTCCACAGAGGCGTCTTTTCCGCCGGCGTAGAACTCCACTCTGCCTGAATGATAATGACCTGCATCGGTATATGGTGCGCCGACCATAATATCGATGGCGCCATCACCGTTAATATCGCCGGCGGAATATACCGCCGTGCCGAACAGAGAGTTTTTGTGGGGACCAAAATACTGCCTAACCGGCTCGTTCCTTACCGATTTTCCTCCGGCAATCACATAAACGACACCAATTCCCCCGGAGCCGCCGCCGGGCGCACCTATCAGAATATCGGCGAAGCCATCGCCGGTGATGTCGCCCGGGGAATAGATTCTATATCCAATCTGCTCACGGGGCACCCTGCCATCAATGATGCACACAGGGTTTTTGCTGATAACATTTCCGCCGGCATAAATATATGTTCTTCCGGCATCGTTGACGCCGTTGACATCGGCATACACTGCGCTTACGGCGAAATCACCCACGCCATCGCCGTTGATATCGCCCAACATAGCGACCTCAGTGCCGTAGGAATCGCCGGCGTTCTCGCCGTAGAGCACCAGCGCCGGTTTGTCAAAATTCCCGCCAAGATACACATAGACCGCACCGGCATATTTCCTTCCGGCATAGGGCGCACCGACCAGAAAGTCCGGCTTGCCATCGCCGTTTATGTCAAAACCGCCGGAGATGGATGTCCCGAACCAGTCGTTGGCACGGTCGCCGTAGAGGACGATATCGGGCTGTGTATCAATCTCTTTGCCGCCGTAGTAGATATAAACTTTGCCGGCATCGGTGCCCTTTTCGTCGTTTTTGTTGGCGCCTATTGCGAAATCGTCAAATCCATCGCCGTTTATATCGCCCAGAAATGTGGCGGAAACACCAAAATGGTCGCCGGGCTTTTCGCCCACAAAAACAGCGGCAGGCTTGTCGGGAACTTTTTTGCCCCCCAGATATAGATAGACCTTCCCGGGGAAATTCTGCGATGTATAACTTCCCTCAGCACAGACTAAAATATCATTATACCCATCGTTGTTGACATCGCCGGCGTAAGCCAAAAATGCGCCGAACCTGTCTCCCTTCTGTTCGGAACTCCACTTCCCCACGAATCTGAGGTCCTTGGCAAATCCTATAGAAAGCAACGAAATCACGACAATACCGATTCTGAGGAATCTCATACTGCCCCCTTTGTTAACTATTAAGAAATATTACCCAAAACCGCTGCAAGGTCAAGATGTTTTTAATTTATCAAGCACAATTTGATTCACCACTTTGGGATCCGCCTGTCCCCTCGTCTTTTTCATCACCTGACCGACAAAAAATCCCACAATATTTGTCTTGCCCTTTTTGAATTTTTCCACGGCATCGGGGTTTTCCGCGATGACCTGGTCCACCACGCTCTCAAGACTTGCCCTGTCCGAGATGACCTGAATCCCCATTTCCTTTATGAGTTCTTCGGCGGTCTTTTGGGTATCCACCATCTTTCTGAACAAATCCTTTGCGATGGGGCGGGAGATTTTGCCCTGTTCAAGTTTTTTCAAAAGGTCCGCCAGATTTTCGGGCGGGACAGGAAACTGCGAAATTTTCCAGTTTCTCTCGTTGAGAATTCTGGCAAGTTCGGTCAGAATCCAGTTGGCGGCGCCCTTTTTGTCCTCAACCGAGGTCAAAACCTTATCGGCATAATCGGAGATATCCTTCCTTGCACACAACTGCACGGCGACATCGTGCTCAAGGGAGTAATCTCGCTCAAATCTGGCGATTCTTTCAGCGGGAAGTTCCCCGACCATAGATTTTGCCCGCTCAATCTGTTCCTCGCTCACAACCAGAGGCAGAAGGTCGGGCTCGGGGAAATAGCGATAGTCAGAGGACTCCTCTTTTGTGCGCATAGCGTAGGTTCTCTCCTCCCGTTCGTTCCACAGCAGTGTCTCGGTCACGACCTCGCCGCCGGACTCAAGGATTTGTATGTGCCGGTTGACCTCATACTCCAGCGCTTTCTGAAGGAACCGGAAGGAATTGAGGTTTTTTATCTCAGTGCGCTTGCCCAGTTGAGTCTGCCCCGCCGGGCGGACGGAGACATTGGCGTCAACCCGCAGGTTGCCCTTTTCCATATCGCCAGCGCAGATTCCAAGATATGTGACCAGTTGGCGCATCGCCCGGACATACGCCGCCGCCTCCTCCGGCGAGG
>JAMOPH010000226.1 GCA_027064665.1 bacterium
TGAGTTTATCAACGAGGAGGTGGACCGCCTCGCTGGAATAGTGGAGAGTCATCTTGCGGTGGCACGCAACCGGGAATTCCCCAAAACGACCCAGCCACTGACCGTGCTTGTGGACAAGGTCGCCCCCCGATATCAGGAGCAACTGGCAAAGCGTGGGATTGGTCTTATCGTTGAGGTTGACGAGGACCCGCAGGTTCCCTATGCCCTCTCGCCTATGAGGCAGGTTCTCTACAACATTCTCAAAAATGCCGAGGAGGCGGTTTCCGAGGGCGGTATAATTCGCATCAAGGTTGGGCGCAAGACCACCGAGGGCAAAGAATACGGCTGTATCCGCATCACGGACAACGGCAGGGGCATTCCGCCGGAGCAGTTGGATTCAGTTTTTGAGCCGTTTCACACTACCCGGCGGGGCGGAACCGGATTGGGGCTTTTTGTGGCAAGGCAAATCGTTGAGGGACACGGCGGAAAAATAAACATAGAATCCACTCCCGGCGAGGGCACAACTGTGGAGATTTTGCTGCCGACGGAAAAATAAACAGGTGGGCGAGCGGAATCGAACCGCCAACCTTCGGATCCACAGTCCGACGCTCTAACCAATTGAGCTACGCCCACCATCCCAGTTCGTTAACTTATAAACCCAGCCAAAATTGTCAAATATTTTTTGGCGCTTCTGACGGATTTGCTTCTCTTGCCCATTCTGGGGGTTCGCCGCCCCACTTTTCGGACATAACGATTTCGGAAAGTTCCTTTCGCTGTTTGGGCGGTGGAGTTTCATCGGGATATCCGAGGCTGAAAAGTGCGACTATGTGGGCATCCTCGGGCACGCCCAGAATATCTTTGAGTTCGCTCTGGTCAAAGGCGGCGATCCAGCAGGTGCCCAGCCCCAAGGCTGTTGCGGCGAGCACCAAATGTTCCCCCGCTATGCCCAGATCAACCTGATGCGCAATGTTGCCGTTTCGGCACACATAGTCGGCGGGATAGCCCACCGCCGCAATCAGCACCGGCGCCTCAAGGATGAAATCCTTGCTGGTGTATGCCCGCCGGTGAATTTCCTGTTTGGTCTTTGGGTCGGTGATTATGATAAATTTCCACGGTTGGCGGTGTCTCGCCGAGGGCGCAACCCGCACCGCCTCCATAATTTTCCGCAGTTTCTCCGGCTCCACGGGGGTGTCCTTATATTTCCTGATACTGCGTCGCCTGTTGATAACCTCAAAAAATTCCATATCTTACCCTCCTGCGAGGTTATATTAAAAAATAGCAAATTGCCTGCGGAATGACAATGAATTTTGACGGTCTAAAAATCCCGCCGATGGCGAAAATTCGGCGGGGATACTCCTATCCCTTCGGCGGATTTTGGGAACTGACCCACAGGCGGCACAAAAAATTTTCGCTGTGCGTGTTCGTCAATGAGGGGAGGTGGGAGGTGTTTGTTGCGCCGCCGCTTCCAAAATACAACGGGGGATGGTGCAGCGCCGCCTGCGGGTTCGCAATAGGTCAAATTGCCTCCGACGGCAGAAATCTCCGGTTAGAACTTATCTCCGGTGAGAGGAAAAGATTTTTGCACATCACCGCTGATGGCAATGTTGTGGTCACCGCCGCCGATGGGAAAATTTTATGGGCGCACAGGCAGACCGACACGATAAAAGTTGGCGAACATTTTGCCGCCGATGGGGAATTCTGCCCCATTCCGCACTTTGATGGGGATAAAGAGCAATTCGGCGCCCTGCTTGCCGAGGGACTGAAAAAATATCAAAAAATTCGGGACAGTTTCCTGCTACGGCGCCTTCGGGCGCAACTTCGCCAGCGGATAAAGCGCACCGAAAGGACAATTGCGGCGGTTCAAAAGGACAGGGAGAAACTGGGCGACCCTCAAAAACTTTCCCGCCTTGCGGATACAATTATGGCGAACCTTTACCGAATTCCGCCGCACGCCGCCGAGGCGGAGATGGTTGACCCCTACACCGGCGAGAAAATCACAGTCCAACTTGACCCCGCCGTTCCGCCGGTGAGGTATGCCGAAAAACTCTATGCCCGTGCGAGGAAAGCCCGGCAGGGCGCAGAGATAATCGCCCGGCGCCTTGAGGAACTTGCCGCCGAACTTGAATCGCTCCGCCGCCTTGAGAATGAGACCGACTACCGCAAAATCGCCGAGGCGCTGGAGATTGACCCCACCACATTTCTGGGCACTCCCGAAAGCGAGGTTGCG